>NZ_MAPF01000057.1:0-10517 GCF_002554195.1 New Jersey aster yellows phytoplasma
GATAGTTTTTTGTTTTTAAGATCTAAATAATGAAAACTAAGTATTCTTTTTTACTATCCAAAATTAATTTGGTTTATGTTATGATAAAAGTAAATGATAAAATAATTTAAAACTTATTTCTTTGAAAAACCAAAATAATATAATATTACAAAACAAAAATTAATAATAAAATGCAATTAAGTGCTTTTATGTTGTTTAATTAATATTTAGATTGAAGGAAAATTTTATGTCATCATATTATAATAGATTTTTTGGCTTTATTCTTAAAAAGCAATAAAAAATTATCAAACGAATTTTTTTCTCCTTTTTTATCCCAATTAACAAATAATATCACAAAACTAAAAAACACCCAAGAAAAAAAACAACACCAAAAATTATTACAAACAAACAAAATCAACAATTAAATCAAAGATTGCAAACCCTAAATAACAAACACAATACCCAAACAAAACAAATACAAGAAAAATACAATCACATATTATTAAACATTTACGAACAAATAGAAAAACTACAAACCAATAAAAAAACAATCCTCCAAAAATACAAATCACAACAAGAAAAAATCCAAACTCTTTTAAATCAAGAACTTATTTATCAAAAAAACAAAAACAACGATAAAAACCTCCAATTAAAAGAAATCTTACAAAAAGAACTCCAAGAAATTACCAAAAAAACAATCAAAAAGAAACCACCCTTATAACTAATCTAAACAACAAAAATAACAACATTAATAATTTATTAATTCAAATTGAAAAAGACAAACAAAAATTAGAACTCAAAAAGAAAAAACTTAACCAAGAATCCAAACAAAACTTTTATACTACTGATTTCAACCTCAATCAAAAAAACACCAATTTATTAAAACAACTAGAAACAACTCTTAATTTACAAGAAAAAGACAAACAAAAAGCAATTAACATCTTAGAACAAATAAAGACTACCAAAGAACAAACTTATCAAAAAAACATTACCAAAACTCACAAACTATACCAAAATAAACTAAGTATAAATGACAAAAAACTAGATATCATCAAAGAAGCTTACCAACAAGAAAGAACTTTAATCCAAGAAAAAATGAAAGCTTTTTTTCTCCAAATAAGACCTTTTCCTTTTATAAATATACCAATTCTTTTCAATTACCAAATTGAAACATCCAAAAAAGCTCTTTTTTACAATCAACAAAAAAACTGCCTTTCATACCAAAACCAAAAATCTTTATGGAGCCAACAATATCACTTCATCAATCTTTTACACCAAAAAGCAATTAATATGTGGCATTTAGAACATTACAAACAAAACAAATACAAACACATCTACCAGCAAACCTTAGAAAAAATTTATCATCTAATCCACCAAAAAACAAATTATTTATTCTTCCAAAAAATAAACGGCATAAAAGAACAAATAAAAACAGTTCTTAACTTACATCTCCAAGAAACAGCTATATTTGATAATCAAAAAGACTATCAAGAAACTTTCTTTGCTTATCAAAAAACTCTTTTAGCCTTACAACGTAAACAAAACAATTACCAAATAGATTATTATTATCATTTCTTTGAAAAAAAACAAGAATTTGAACTTAAAACTAAAAGTATTGCCTTGCAACTAAAATTAGAAAAAACCAAAATCCAACATTATTATTTAGAACAAATAACTACTTTAAAAAAAGAAATTAACAACTTCCAAACCCAATTAACACTTAATAAAATATTTCAAAAAGATGATTTTCTAACCTTCAAACTTACCCAAGAAAAGGAAAAATATCTCTTTTTACAAGACGTCACTTTAATGCAAAAAGATATCTATTTATTATTACAAACCCAAAATATAGAACTTTTACAAACTTTAAACATTTTACTAAACAATTATCCATATTGGCAAAAAGAAAGCACATTATTAGAACAAACTTTACAACAAACCCAATTACAAATTAATACTTTTGCAAGCAATTATCAAAATAAAACTTGCATTATCAAACAAACTATCTTAGACCAAATAAAAACTATAATTGAAAACAACTTATTTACCATCATTCAAAAACAATTTAATCAAACAATTTATCTTTTACAAAAAAAACACCAATTAAACCAAACTAACCTACAAAATGAAATTGATCTTAACGAACAAATAATAGCTTTTTATGACAAACAATTAACCTTTCTCAATCAAAAAATAAATACTGAAAAAAATAAAGGAATACAAGGATTTTTCCACAAATACAAACAAAAAGGAACTGACCTATATCCCCTTTTATACAAAATCAAAACTCACAAAGAATATTATGAAAAAAATATCAAAAAACTAACACAAAAAAAAGATAAAGCAACCAAAAAGCACAAACATATTTTAGAAAAAACAACTATCAAACACCAAAAAAAATCAATAAAACAAAACTTAAAATAACTAAGCTTTTAAATTTATGGCACTATTTAAAACCTGTCTCCAAAAACATTGCAATTACTCCTTTAATAAATTTCAAAATATCAAACAAATCTTTTTTTCAATGCTTGCCAAAAAACAATAACAAATGTTATCAAAGATATTTTGTTCTATAATGATTATCAAAAAAACATTTATCAATGTTTAAATAATTTACTCCAAGAAAAAATAAAAAAAGAACAAAGTTTAATTCAAACAACTATAAATACAACTAATACAATTAAACACCTTAACAAAGTTTTTTACAGCCAAAATGAATTAATAAAGAATTTTATACATACTTCTTTAGAAAAAAAATTTAAACAAAATCAAATATCTTTATTACAAGAAATTACTAAAACAATTAAATCCAAAGAAAAAAGTTTAACCCAAACAACTAATTTAATGAAAGAAAAATTAGGATTATTAAACGAAAATCTAAACGATGCTCTCATAAATCTTAATTTATCATGGCAACAAACACAAAAAGAATTACGCCAAAAACTATCAAACCTAAAAAAAGAAGCCCTCCTCAATTTTGAAAAAAAAGACAAATTATTTTTTCGAAAACAAAAAAATAGCAATCAAACAAAAAAACAACCAAATATTTAAACATTTCATAAAACAAAAAGAAAAAATATCCCAATCATTTACTCAAAAACGAAAATCTAATCACAAAAAAATAACCAAAATAGGAAAACAAATCCAAAAAACCAAAAAAAATTAATTACTAAAATTAAACTAACTAATTTCAAAACCAAAATCAAAACTATCTTTTTTAAAATGTTCTTTTTTTTGGCAAAAACAAAAAGGGAAATTCAAAATAAAACACCAACAAAAACAAATTACCAAACAAATCCAAAAAACTATTGAACTTGATAAACAAATTTCTTAAAGCAAAAAAATATTAAAATTATAAATAAATATAGTAATAAATTTATTAAAAATATAGTAATAAAACAACTTATCAAAACAAACAAAAAAAACATCATTCATTACAACAATATTTAAAATCTCATTTGCATTTTTATTTTTTTTAATATATAATTAAAGATTGAGATAAAAAGTAAATTTTCACAAAATGGATCAAAAAAAAAAATAAGAAAGGAGGAAAAATGACGTCCTCAAATCAAGTTTTAATTGAAATTAAAAACTTATCCAAAAACTTTTCTATCAAAAAAACTTTTTAAAACCAGATACCTTACTAAAAGCGAACCAAAATATTAATTTATCCATTTTCAAAGGCGAAACATTATCCGTAGTTGGAGGTTCTGGTTCAGGAAAATCAACTTTAGGGCAAGTTCTTCTGCAACTTATAAAACCCACTTCAGGCAATGTTTTTTATTACAAAGAAACAACGAAAAAAGCCAAAGAATTCAAAGAAAAAAAGACAAAAGACATTGAAAAAATTGATTTAACTACTTTAAGTAATAAAGAAAAGCGCTTTTTAAGAAAAGATTTGCAAATTATTTTCCAAGACCCTTTTTCTTCTCTTAACACTCATCTCAAAATATCAGATATCATTGGCGAAGGACTTTTAATCCACAAAATGATAAAAGGTAAAGAAGACCCTAAATATCAAAAAATGATTCTAGATATCATGAAAAAATGTGGCATTGATAATTATCTTTATGATTGTTATCCCCATCAACTTTCAGGCGGCCAAAGACAAAGAATTTCAATTGCAAGAGCTTTAATCATTAAACCTAAATTTGTTGTTTGCGATGAAATAGTATCAGCATTAGATGTATCAATTCAATCCCAAATTTTAAACCTTTTAAATGATTTAAAAAAAGATTACCAAATAACTTTCTTGTTTATTACTCATGATTTAGGAGTTGCTCGTTTTTTAAGTGACCGCATTTGTGTAATGCATTTAGGAAAAGTAATTGAAATAGCACCTTCAGAAAGTATTTTTAAAAATCCTTATCATCCCTACACCAAACAAATTATAAATGCTATCCCTAAATTAAAAACCCAAAATAAAGTTTTAGAAGAAATTCCAATCACCTACGAAACTAAAAAATTTAGATTTTTATTTCAAACTCAAAAAAAAGACCTAGATTGGCATCAAGTAGCCCCTAATCATTTTATTTCTTGCACTTTAAAAAATAAAGCTACTAAAATGTAAAGGAGCAAGATATGAGTTTATTAAAAGTTATCAATCTACATACTTATTTTGAAACAAAAAAAGGCTTAATCAAAGCAGTTTGTGGTGTTTCTTTTGAAGTCCAAAAAGGAAAAACTTTAGGAATAGTCGGAGAATCTGGTAGTGGTAAAAGCCAAACTGCAATTTCTATTCTCAAATTATTTGAAAAAAACCAAAAAATTTACCAAGGCGAAATTACTTTTGAAAATCGTATTATTTCTCAATTTAGTGAAAAAGAAATGCAAAAAATCAGAGGAAATGAAATTGCTATGATTTTCCAAGATGCCATTTCTAGCCTTAACCCTGTTTTTAAAATCAAAAATCAAATTATAGAAGTTCTAATGCTTCATAAAAAACTTGATTACGATCAAGCTTATAAAAAAACTCTTGATATTTTGGAAAAAGTCCAAATTCCTAACGCCCAAAGAGTGATGAATTCATATCCTCATCAACTTTCAGGAGGAATGTGTCAAAGAATAATGATTGCTATGGCATTAGTTTGTAAACCTAAACTTTTAATTGCTGACGAAGCAACTACTGCTCTAGATGTAATCGTCCAAAAAGAAATTCTTAACTTAATTGCTTGTCTACAACAAGAACAAAACACTTCTGTTTTATTTATCACACATGATTTAGGAGTAGTTTCTCAAGTAGCCGATGATATTATTGTCATGTATCGAGGAAAAATTGTAGAAAGCGCCAAAACATCACAAATATTAAAAAATCCCCAACACACCTACACTAAAAGCTTACTTAATAATTTTTTAAAAACTGGGCTTGGTTATCATAATTTTTAGTTTGGATTTATCTTAATTATATAGTTATTTAAAAACATATGATTAAAATATAATTAAACCATAAATTTAATTAAACATTAAAATATTTTATAAAAATTTAAAAAAGAAGAAAATAAAATTATATGATAAAAAAACAAAATATTAAATTATTGATATTAGGTTTTATAGCTATTTTCATTATTGTTATTTTTACTTATCATTTAGTTAAAGATTCAATAGAAAATAAAGACAATACAACTATCAAAATAGCTTCTAATACCGATATTAATGGTCTAGATCCAACTAAAAAAGAATTCAGCCAAACAGCTATAGGAAATCGTTTTTTTCGTTGTATCCATGATAATTTATTATCAGTTAAAATTGATGAACAAAATAATGAAAAAATAATTACTAAATTAGTTGATAAGTGTGAAAAAAAGGCAAAGAAATTACTTTTACATTAAGGAATAATGCATATTTTCATAACGGCGAAAAAGTAACATTCGAAGACATTGAATTTTCAATTAATAGAGGAAAAGAAAATAAAAATGATATGTATAGTTTTGTTGAAAATATTCAAAAAATAGATAATATCCAATTTAAAATCACCTTAAAAAATGATGTAGTTTTTTGGGATTTTTATTTTACTCATTTTATTAGAATTTTAAACAAAAAAGCTGTAGAAAAAAATCCTAATGAAAGTCTTAAAATTGGTACAGGTCCATACAAATTAAAAGAATGGGTACCAAATGATTTTATCTTATTAGAACGTTTTGACAAATATTATAATGGGGAAACTAGCAACAATGCTCCTGAAAAAATATTAATAAAAATTATACCAGACCCAGATACTGTTTTACAAGAAATAGAACAAGGAAATATTGATGCTACCTTTAACTATCCATTTGAAAGAATTACAGATTTAGAATCGCAAAAATTATCAAACATTAAAATTATTGAAGGCGAAGGCATTTCTGCTCAATATTGTTATATTAATAAACAATCTACAACTTTAGAAGTAAGAAAAGCTATCACAAAAGCTTTAGATATTTCTAAATATATTAAAGATTTACAATTAAAAGCAAACCCTTTAGAAAGTTATATTCCGAATGGTTTAATAGGGTATGATAAAAACTTGAAACATAATCCAACCAATGTTGAAGAGGCAAAAGAAATAATTAAAACCCTTCCAATAGAAAACAAAACATTAAAATTAGGAATAGCCCAAAGCAAACCCTTGGATTTAACAAAAAAATAGTAGAAGGTTTAAGGGAAGTAGGATTTACAGTCGAATTAGAACAAATGGAATTTAATGCTCTTATAGAAAAATCAATAAATACCAATGATTTAAACATATTATTTATGGGAGAAAATTACGATTTAGAATACGGTCATAAAGTTTTATGTGATTATTTTATACAAGGAAAAGGTTATAATTTTTGTCATGTGGATGAAAAAGATGAAAATAAAATAAAAAAAATTTAGAAGCTGGTTTGAAAGCTAAGGATTCAAAAACATTTGAAAAATCAGTTCAAGATGTAAATAAATACATCCACGACCAATTTTATATCATTCCTTTATATTCTTCAAAAAATTTCACCATTACGACTAGCAAAATACAAAAGGGACTCAAAACCAATAAATTTGGTCATTTTGATATTACTCAAATAAAAAAAATATAATACGAAATCAAATATTAAGTAAAGAATTTGTTTTATAAATATTAAGATTGTGAGGTTTATTTTGATTAAATATATTTGTAAAAAAATTTTTTACGCTTTTACTATTTTTATTGCAGTTATAATAATTAGTTTTTTTGTTATTACTTTAATTCCTGGAGACCCTATTTCTGCTATGTTTGAACAACAAAAACCAAGCCCAGAAGAAATAAAACGCATAACACAAGACCTAGATTTAAATCAAATGTTTCCCCAATATATAAAAAAATATTTTCTAAATTTGATTTTGGAAAATCTTATCATAAAAATCAAATACCAGCTTTAGAACTTTTTTGGGAAAGTTTTACAAAAACCTTTCAATTAGCTTTTTTTAGCTGTTTGATAGGTTCTTTATTGGGTATTTTATTAGGCAACTTATCAGCCTTTTTTGATAACACCAAGAAAAGCACTCTATTAGAATTTTATGCTATTTTAATGATTTCTACTCCTGCTTTTATTATAGGATATCTATTGCGTGTTTATTTAGCTACCAATAGAGGTATTCCTATTTTTGCTATTTCAGGATGGAATAATTTAAGATGCAAAGTTTTGCCCATTTTAACTCTATCTTTGGTAATTAGTGGTTCGGTATTAAAAACTACCAAAACCAAAATAAAAGAATGTTTAGCGCAACCCTATATTAAAACAGCCTATGCTAAAGGATTATCAAAAAAAACATCATTTTTAAACACGCCCTCAAAAACGCTTTAATCCCTATTGTTGCTCATATTGGCTTACTATTTAGTTTTTTAATTGGTGGTTCTATTATAACAGAAAAAATATTTAACATAAGAGCAGTAGGAACTTTAATGTTGGAATCTTTTGAAAATAGAAATTATCCTGTACTTCGTTGTTGTATTATTTTATTAGCTTTATTTATAGCTATTTTTAATTTATGTCTAGATTTAGTTTATTTTTGGTTAAATCCTAAAATAAGCAAAGGGGATAAAAACCAATAGAAAGAGGTAACAAATTTGAATATTAATAAAAAAATATCTATTTTTTTTCTATAAAAAATCAAATAACTAAATTTTTGCAAAATAAAAATATTATAATTGGATGCTCTTTTTTAACTATTTTAGTTTTAACTATTTTAATAATATCTTATCTACCTTATGATTATAAACCTTTTAATTCCCAAAACCAAAAACCTTTACAACAAATCAGTTGGAATCATTTAATGGGAACTGATTCTACTGGATATGATTTATTTAGTCTTATTTTAGAAGGTGCCAAAATTACTTTACAAATAAGTTTTTTTGCTGTTATGATTAGTGCTTTTGTGGGTGGTTTTTTAGGAATTCTATCTGGTTATTTTCGTGGTATGTTTGATGGTATTATTAATTTTATATGTGATATTTTAGTAGTATTCCCTGATTTTATTTTAGCTATTTTAATTATGTGTTTTTTCAAAAAAGGGATTCTTGCTTTAATTATTGTTTTGAGTATTTCCCATATTCCCACCTTTATTCGTTCTATTAGAACTAACACTATGCAAATCAAAGCTAAAAGTTTTATTCAAGCATCCAAAGCTTTAGGAGCAACCCACATGCATATTATTTCCAAACACATTTTATCCCACATATTAGCTCCTTTTATAACCAGAATAATACTTAGTATGAGCAGCATTATTTTAGCTATATCAGCATTAGGAATGGTTGGTTTAGGGCTTGATCCTAACGTTCCTGAATGGGGCAGAATTTTATTTGAAAGTAAAAGCCATTTTAGATTCCATCCTCATTTATTTTTTGGACCTTTCGTTGTCATTTTATTAACTAGTTTATCCTTTAATTTAATAGGCAAAGGCTTAATCCAACTTTTTAATCCAAAAGAAAAACATTAAAATTTTAAAAAAAGAACAAACATAACCAAACCAAAAAAAATCAACAAATTCAAAAAGGAATTCTTATATGTCGATTAATTATCAAAAATTAGAACAAAGGTTTGAAAAAATTGGTCGTTTAAAAAATATTATCAATATATTACGCTGGGATATGGCCTGCAACATTAAAAAAGGCTCCCAAGAAAGTCGTACTTTTGAAATAATTGATTTAACCCGAATTATCAAAAAACTATTAATTTCCCAAGAAACCAAAAATTGGGTTTCACAAGCACAACAAGAACAAGAAACTCTCAATTCTTGGCAACAAGCTAATCTACGAGAAATAACATCCAAAATACAATCAGAAGAAATAATCCCTGAAGAACTAAAAAATAATTTAATTTTAGCAACTACAAAATCAGAGCTAATGTGGAGACAAGCCAAAAAAAATAATGATTATAACAGCTTCAAACCTTATTTTCAAAAAGTACTCAATTACACCAAAGAAATAGCAAACCTCAGGTCCCAAAAATTAGGCGTTTCTTTGTATGATGCTCTAATCTATCAATACGACTATGAAATGACTGCTACCAAAAACAAACAAATATTTAACGTAATCAAAGAAAAATTACCACCTTTAATGAAAAAAATTTTGCAAAAACAAGAACAAGAAAAACACCTTTACAAAGATATTGCAATGCCTTTAGAAAAACAAAAAAATTAAATCAAATAATTATGCCAAAAATAGGATTTGATTGCAATTATGGTCGCCTTGATGAATCAATCCACCCTTTTTGTGGAGGCACTCCTTATGACGTTCGCCTTACTTCCAATTATAATACAAACAATTTTTTAGATAGCTTTTTAGCAACTATACACGAAGTAGGACATGGTTTATACGCCCAAAATTTACCCCAACAATATAAAAATCAACCAGTAGGAGCTCCACGAAGCTTTTCTTTTGATGAAAGCCAATCTTTATTAATGGAAAAACAAGTTGCTAAATCTCAAGAATTTTTAACTTACTTAGTAGATATTTTAAAAACAGAAGTAAACTTTTACAACCCTTCATTAACTCCACAAAATTTATTTAAACAAGCCAACCAAGTTAAACCTGATTTTGTTCGTATTTATGCTGATGAAGTAACTTATCCTTTCCATGTTATTTTACGTTTTGAAATTGAAGAATTATTAATTTCTAATCAGTTATCTTTAAATGATTTACCTCACTTTTGGGATTGCAAAATGAAAGAATATCTAGGAATTACACCACCCAATGTAGGTCTTGGATGCTTGCAAGATATTCACTGGCCTCAAGGAAGTTTTGGTTATTTCCCTAGCTATTTAAATGGAGCTATTTTGGCATCCATGATAATGAAAAAAATTAAACAAGCAAATCTCAATATTAAAGAGAGTTTTAAAACAGGAAAATTTGAAACTTTAAATCAATATTTAAACAAAAACATAAGAAACTGGGGTTCTTTTTATACCAACCAAGAATTTGTTTTCAAAGCAACAGGCATGCCCCAAATTAACCCTGAAACCTTTTTACAATATTTAGAAAATAAATATTTGAATAATTAATTTAATAATATAAAAAAAAAAAAACGAACTCTTCTTGTAAGAAGTCTTTT
>NZ_MAPF01000058.1:0-36444 GCF_002554195.1 New Jersey aster yellows phytoplasma
TTTTAATATCATCTACATTTATTGCATTTAAAATGAAAAAATCTTTTTTTTATTTCTACAAACAACAAAGGAATCAAAGATAGCAATAAAATAATTACAAAATCCTTTGTTGTTAAAGAAATTAATTGAAATAAAACTCTTAAAAAAGGGACAAAAATTATGATTAATTGCAAAAACACACTAATGGCAAACGCTTTAATCAAAAAAGAATTTATTTTTAACTTAAAAACAGAAGTACAAAAACTTCTCAAATTCCATACATGAATCAATTGTGAAAATGCCAAAACCATAAAAGCAAAAGTTTGAGCATATCTTATTTTATCACTATCATGATTATGATAACCTATCAAAGAAGCCACAAAAGCCAAAAGACCAATTAAAAATCCTTCCAAAATAATTTTTTGATAAGTTTTTTTATTCAGTAAACTGACTTTAGGATTATAAGTTTTTGGCGACATAAAATTTTTTTCTTGTGGTTCTATCCCCAAAGCCATCGCTGGCAATGAATCAGTGACTAAATTAATCCAAAGAATTTGTAAAGCAGTCAAAATTTTAAAATCACACCCAAAAAAGAAAATTCCTAAAAAATTACCAAGCAAAATCAAAATAATTTCACCAACATTACAACTCAAAAGAAAACTAAACTTTTTTTAATATTATTAAAAATATTTCGTCCTTCTTCTAAAGCATTCGTAATGGTAGCAAAATTATCATCTGTTAAAATCATATCTGATGCCATTTTGCAAACATCAGTACCTGAAATTCCCATAGCAATTCCCACATTTGCTTGTTTAATGCTTAAAGCATCATTTATGCCATCTCCTGTCATTGCTGCCACAAAACCTTTTTTTTGCCAAGCTTGCACAATTTTTAATTTATGATGAGGATTAGTTCTTGCATAAACTTTAATTTGCAATAATTTTTTCAAAAATTCTTCCTCTGGCATTTGAGTTAATTCATCTCCTGTAATAGCTAAATCTTGAGGTTGGGATAAAATATTTAATTTTTTGGCAATCACAAAAGCAGTTTTTAAATGGTCCCCTGTAATCATAATCGGAGTGATGCGTGCCTGATTACATTTAAAAATAGCTTGCAAAACTTCTTTTCGAATGGGATCTTCCATCGCGACTGCCCCTAAAAAAATAAGATCTTGTTCAAAAATATTAGGATTTTTTTTAAGATTTGTTTCTAGTTCAATAGAAAAAGCACGATAAGCAACTCCCAAAACTCGCAAAGATTGCTCACTTAATTGACTAATTTGTTTTTCTAATGTGTTTGTTATTTTAGAATCTTTTTCAATTATTTGTTCTTGATATTGAACTTGACTACATTTTTGCAATAAAACTTCTGGAGCACCTTTAGTAATAGCATAAATAAGCCCGTCTTTATGATGAAAAGTGGTCATCAATTTCCTTTGGGAATCAAAGGCAATTTCTGCAAAGCGAGGATATTGCTTTTTGAGTGCAAAAGCATCATATTGATAAAACAAAGCTAAATTAATAAAGGCTTTTTCAGTAGGATCTGCAATAATTTCTAAGTTGTTTGAAGTTGTATCTTTGGTTATTTTTGTAACACTAATCAAAGCATCATTGCATAAAATACCAAATAAAAGTAACTTTTCCAAATTAAAGGGTTTTGGCGCATTAATATCTTCCACGCAAAAGGGAATTATTTTTTCCAAAGAATTACAAACTATAATTTTTTTAACAGTCATATTATTTTGAGTTAAAGTCCCTGTTTTATCAGTACAAATAACATTAACATCCCCCAAAGTTTCTAAGGTTTTTAAATTTTTAACAATAGCTTTTTTAAGAGCAAGTTTTTTCATCCCCAAAGCCAAAATTAAAGTCATAATAATTAATAAACTTTCAGGAATGGCAGCAACTGCAAGAGCAATGGCATCCAAAAAAGTATGTTTCAAAATGTGGGAACTAAAAGTTGAGTTATAAATGTTTTTGAAAATAGTCCATAAACCATTAAGGAAAATAATTATACCAATTGTCAAAGTTAACTTTTTAGTTAATTTGGCAATATTTTGTTCTAATGGTGTTTTTTCTTGTTGAGGTTGAGTAATGAACTGGGTAATTTTTCCAATTTCGGTTTGCATTCCTGAAGCACAAACCACTCCTTTGGCTCTTCCTTTTAAAATAACAGTATTCATAAAAGCCATGTTTTGATTAGTAAGAACTTCATTTTTGAAACAAACATAAGCACTTTTTAAAACAGCTTGCGATTCTCCTGTAAACAAAGATTCATCTACGTATAAATTAAATGTTTCTAAAAGTATCATATCGGCTGGAATAATATCGCCTGTTTCCAAAATAACAATATCTCCTATCACTAAATTTTGCATAGGAATTAAAAGATGTTTGCTATCTCTTATTACTTTGGCATTAAGGGAAGTTTTTTCCGAAACATTTGCTAAAGCTTTTTGAGATTGGGTTTCATAATAAATACTTAAAAAGGCGTTAAGAAGGACAATAATCAAAATAAAAAAACCTTCTAAAAGTTCTTCTTTGTTGCCTTGTAAAATACCAATTGCAAAATTAATTGTAGCTGCTAACAAAAGTACAATAACTAAAAAATCTTTAAATTGTTGTTGGAATTGATGCCAAAAAGTGGGTTTGGTAAGGGATTGGATTTGATTTTTGCCGTTAATTTGCAGTCTTTGCAAGGCTTCTTTGTCAGTAAGCCCTTTTGTGATTTTGGTTTGTAACAATGCTTGCAATTGTTCAGGGTTTTTTTGACTAAATGAATGTTTCATTAAAATTCCTTTATTTAATAATAAATACAAAAAAATGTTTTGTGCAAAGCAAAAAGTAAAAATTTTAATTTGTTTTGCATATATTATGAAGTTGGGTTTCACAAATAATAAAAAATAAGTAAAATGTTCAAATAAAATAAAAAACTAAACCGTTTTAGCAGTTTAGTTTCGTTTCTTTTTTGGGAACAAAAGTTATCAACCCCATAAATAAGGAAGATAATTTAATACGTAAAACAGTATAAAAAAGCGATAAAGACATTTGTGTAATAAGTTCTTTGAAACCTGTTTCTTTATAAAAATATCCAATAATAAAAACACCCAAAGCGCCAAAAATCATAATAATATAACCAAACATTTCCACTACAAAAGAAATATCTTTTTTCTTATAAACAGATAAATATTTAGCAACAATATCAAGTCCTCCAGTAGAAGCGCCGATTCTTACAGGAATGCCATTAAAAATACCTATTAAAATACCTGCAAAAAAAACTCTGGTAATATCACTTAAAAAATCACTTTCAGTTTTGAATATTCCAAAAAATCGTTCAGTATGAAATAAAAAACCTTGTTTAACTTGATTTTCAATAAAAAACACCGAAACAAAAAGAAGGACAGTTGCAAACGCAGTAGTAATGGTAAAATATTTACCTAAATAACGACGAGAAATAAAAAACAAAAAGAAAACATTAATGACAAAGTAAAAAGTACCAGCAATAACTATAATATTATGGGTTTCAATCTTTCCTGCTTTATGTAATAATTTACCTATTACATCACCTAAACCAATAACCCCAGTAGGAAAAAGATCGGTTTTATATCCGCCATCTCGGGTACAATCAAAAGCCCAAACAGAAACTAAAACATATATTATCAAGGATAAAGATAAAAGTAATATTTTTTTAAATTCTTGACCATATTGTTTTTTTTCTTTGTTGGAGGGAATTTTGCAATATTTTCTATGCCATTTTTCATAATACACCTATTTCTTTTGTTTCAATATATTTTGGCAACGTGTGCACAAAGGATTAAGGGGATTGTTGATAACTACGTTCCAACATCTTTTACAAGCATATCCAGAAGCCTTAGCAACTTTAACATCAAAAGTATCTTTTAATTGAAGTGTTACTTTAGAGACTATAAAAAGTTGATGTAATTGATCTTTAATTTGTAAAACATCCAAAGCATGCATTTCTTCTTGGGTTAATGATAACGTAATATGGGCTTGCAAAGAAGAATTAATAAGTCCACTTTGCCTTGCTTTTTCCAAATGTTGTAAAACATTTTTTCTTAATATTAAAAATTTATGATATTCTAATAAAAGATGAGAAGTTGGTCGTGTTTTGGGTTGTGGCATTTTTTCTAAATAAATATCTTTTTCAGCAGCAAAAGGAAAAAAGCCGTAAACTTCCGAAGTGGTGTGAGGAATGATTGGAGTTAAAACTTGTAAAAGCGATAACAACAAATCATAAATAGTTGATTGAATCATCTTTCTTTCTTTGTAATCTTCTTTTTCAATGTATAAAATATCTTTAGCAAAATCTAGATAAAAAGCACTAATTTTATTAGTAATGAAAGGGAATAGATGTCTTAACACACCTTCAAAATTATAAGTATCATAAGAATGTAATACGTTTTTTAACACTTCTTCAAAATCTAGCATCATTGCTTGATGGATAAAAGTTCTTTGTTCAAAGGCAATATAATTAGTATCTTTTTTAAAATTATCTAAATTGCCTAACATAAAACGGAAGGTATTTCTAATTTTACGATAAAGATCTTCTACTTGTTTTAAAATGGAAGAGTTAATGCGTACATCAAGATTATAATTAATGTTTGCAACCCATAAACGAATAATATCTGCTCCTTTTTGTTCAGCAACAGTTAATGGATCAATAACATTGCCCAAAGATTTAGACATTTTTTTGCCTTCTCCGTCAAAAACAAAACCATGAGTAATAACAGTTTTATAAGGGGCTTGATTTTGAGTGGCTACAGAAATAATTAAAGAAGAATTGAACCACCCACGATATTGATCAGATCCTTCGAAATAAACATCACTTTGTAAAACTTGATTACGTTTTTTCAAAACACTATAAGAAGTTCCTGAGTCAAACCAAACATCCATAATATCTAGTTCTTTTGTAAACAAATTTTTAGGACTTTGGGGATGGGTGTAGTTTTCAGGAAGTAGTTTTTTTACATCCCATTCATACCAAATATACATTCCGTGCTGTTCGAATAAATCAGCTACATGATTAATTAATTTTAAATCTAGAATGGGTTGTTGGGTTTCGGTGTAAAAAATAGGAATGGGAATCCCCCAAGTTCTTTGACGACTAATATTCCAATCCTCGCGATTAGTAATCATATTAGTCATTTTTAATCCCCCCCAACGTGGAATCCACTTAACTTTTTGGGCTTCTTCTAGCAAAAGAGATTTAATTTTTTTAATAGAGACAAACCATTGAGGAAGTGCAAGAGAAATAACTGGTTTTTTAGTACGCCAATCATGAGGATAAGAGTGCGAAATCACATCTGCTTTAAGCAAAGAATGGTTTTTTTCTAAATCAGAGATGATAGCTTCGTTAGCTTTAGTGTAAAATAGACCTTGATATTGGGAAACATCTGTCATCATACCTTTTTTATCAATGCTACAAACAACATCTAAATTATATTTTTGACCTACTAAAAAATCGTCCAAACCGTGTCCTGGAGCGATGTGGACTAGCCCCGTTCCTTCTTCATCCAAAACGTGTTGTGATAAAATAATTTTTCCGGGTTTGGAAGCAAGGTGATTGTGATAAGTTAAATGTTCTAAAGTTTTTCCTTCAAAAGTGGAAATAAATTTGATGTTTTCTGGGTTCCAAACAAAAACTTTTTGAAGAAAAGGAATGTTTTTAGTTCCTACCAAATAGCGTTTTTGTAAAACTTCAATTAATTGATATTCTTTTTCAGGATGAACCGCAATTGCTACATTGGCAGGCAAAGTCCAAGGGGTAGTTGTCCAAATCACCAAAGCCACATTATCAAAAATATCTAGTTTTTTCATATTAAAAGCAACATAAACAGAAGGAGATTGGTGATTGTGGTATTCTAATTCTGCTTCTGCTAAAGCAGATTCTAAAGTAGGTGACCAATGAATTGGCTTAAGGGCTTTAAAAATTAAACCTTTGGCAACCATTTTTCCAAAAATTCTTACCTGATCAGCAACAAAAGTTTTATCCAACGTTAAATAAGGATTTTGCCAATCTCCTAAAATCCCTAATCTTTGAAATTGCTTTTTTTGATTATTAACATTTTCCAAGGCAAATTCTTGGCATTTATCTAGGAAAGATTTTCTAGTAAAAGCTTTTTTGGAAGTTTTTTTAAGAACTGCTGCCTCAATTGGCAAACCATGAGTATCCCAACCAGGAATAAAAGGAGTGTAAAAACCTTGCATACTCCGAAAACGAATAATAAAATCTTTTAAAATTTTGTTTAAGGCGTGTCCCATATGAATATTGCCATTAGCATAAGGAGGTCCATCGTGCAAAATAAAAGAGGCATTATCTTGATTTTGTTGTAATTTTTTTTGATATAAGTCAAGTGTTTGCCAATTTTTTTGAATGTTGATTTCGTTTTTGCCTAAATTTCCTTTCATAGGGAAATCGGTTTTTGGCATCAAAAGAGTTGTTTTATAATTTATTGTCATATCTTTTTTATCTCCTTATTTTTGGGTTGTTAAATTGCTTTATTTGTTATTCGGAATTAAAGTTTAAAATTAAATGAAAAAATGAAAATTAAATATTAAATCTAAAAGTAATAATATCACCATCTTTAACTATGTATTCTTTACCCTCAATGCGAACTTTACCTTTTCTTTACTTTTTTGAAAAGTTTTGGTTTCTAATAAATCAAAGTAAGAAACAACTTCAGCTTTAATAAAACCTTTTTGTAAATCGGTGTGAATAATGCGAGCACATTCAGGAGCTTTAAGACCTTTTTTAAAAGACCAAGCGCGAACTTCTTTAGGTCCTGCAGTAAAATAAGTTTGGAGATCTAAAAGATCATAACTTTCTTGAATTAATTTAGTAAGTCCTGATTCCAAAAGACCATAGTCCTTTAAAAAAAGTTGCTTTTCTGCAAAATCTAAAGACGATATTTCTTTTTCTAATTGCACACACAAAGGAATTACTTTTTTGGATTCTTTAGTAGCATAAGCTAAAACTTGTTGGTAAAAAACGTTGGAATCCAAAGATAATAAATCATGTTCTTTGATGTTAGCTAAATAAAGGGAAGGTTTTAAATATAACAAATTAAAGGTTTTGACAAGCTTTAATTCTTCATCCGAAAAAACCAATTTTTTTAAATCTTGGGTAGTTAAGTGGGTTTTGATTTTGGTTATTAACGCTTTTTCTTGCAATAATTCTTTGTTAAGTTTATTTTTTGTTTTCCTAGTTTAAGTAATCGTTTTTCAATTTGTTCTAAATCTGCTAAAGCTAGTTCTGTTTGAATAATATCAATTTCTTCTACAGGATTATTTGTCTCTTTCACATGAGCAATATTTGGGTCTTCAAAACATTTAACCACATGACAAATAGCATCTACATTGCGAATATGACTTAAAAATTGATTGCCAAGACCTTCACCTTTGGAAGCTCCTGACACCAAACCTGCAATATCTTTGAATTCTATAAAAGCAGAAATAGTTTTTTGAGATTGAAAAATTTGAGATAAAGTTTGGAGACGCGAATCTGACACTTCTACAATGCCAACATTAGGTTCGATAGTGGCAAAAGGATAATTAGCTTCTAAAACTTGCATTTTAGTTAAAGCATTAAACAAAGTAGATTTGCCCACATTTGGCAAACCAATAATTCCGACTTTCATTTTTGAGTTTCCTTATAGTATTTTATTTTGTAAAAATAGGGAGTAGTTTTTTGTTGAGGGGCAAAATATGGTTATAAAATTGTGTAAAAAATAGATAAAATATAATCTTGTAGCAATTCTTAAATTGAGTTCTGAAATGATGATATAAAAAATGTTGAAAAAAATAACTAATATTTGGGTTGGTTTTTTATTTCTTCGCAAAAGATCACATAATTTTGATATCGAGAGGGAAGTATTTGGCCGTTTTCTAAGGCTTTTTTGACGCCGCATTTTTCTTCTTGTAAATGGAAACAACTTTCACCAAAAAAACAATCACAAACATGTTCTAAAAAATCAGGATAAAAATTCTTTAAAGTCCTAGGGGAAAAAGTAGTTAAGTCTAACTTAGAAAAACCAGGAGTATCAACTATAAATCCCCCATTAAAATCGTATAATTGTGCGTTTTTAGTGGTATGTTTGCCTCTGCCAAGACTTTCAGAAATTTCTTGTGTTTTGAGTTGGGCATCTGGAATTAAGACTTTTAGTAAAGTGGATTTCCCTACTCCGGTTTGTCCTGCCAAAACTGTAATTTGATTAGCAAAAATGTGTTTAAGGGCATCTATTCCTATTTTTTGTTTGGAGTTGATATAATAAAAGTGTTGAAATTTTTGGTAATAAGATAATTGTTGTTGCATTGTTTTAAAGTTTTCGGGTTCTAACAAATCTATTTTAGAAAAAACCAAAACTACATCTAATTTTTGTTGTTCTAAAATTAATAAAAACTTATCTAATAAAAGAAATTGAAAATTGGGCTTTACTAAGGAAAAAACTAGCAATACCTGGTCAATATTAGCAACATTAGGTCTTTTTAATTCATTTTTACGAGGCAAAATAGATTGAATTAAATAAGTATCACAAGAAAGTTCATAAAGCACAATATCACCTACTTTAATAATAAAGTCAGAGGCAGAACTATTTTCTTTTTGGGTAGTTTTGATAACAAGGGTTTTTAATTTGCCTCTTTTTTTAGCTTCCAAAATGATTTGAGTTTCTAAATCTTTAATATAATAAACTCCAGCCAAAAATCTTAATACTAAAGCTTTTTCCAAATAATAACTCCTTTTTTATATTGTGAAATCTTTTTAATTATTTTTTTTCTTATTTTGTATAAATTACTTTTTAAAAATTTTTAAATTGTCTACGTGTGAGATGAAAAATATGCTAGATAATAATTTATTATAATTTGAGCAACTTTTTTATAGTTAATTAAAAAAATCATTAATTATTTTTATTATAACATATAAAAAAACAATAATTACATATAAAGATAAAATGGATTTAAATAAGCAAAACCAGAGTTTATTTGCTAATTTTTTTTATGGATGCGAATTTTACAAATAGAATGTTTATAACAAAAAAATAAAAAATGTGCTGACGTTTTCTGGCAAAAATTGTTACATAAAAAAGAAAAGACTCCTTATTATTAAGGAGTCTTTTGTTAATTTTTTATTAATATTTTGTCAATATAATTAGGCAATGGTAAAATTGTAAGATTACAAAATAGTTATTTTTATGGTTGAAAATAGGGATGTCGTTTTTTTATTTATTAAACTTACTTAATAAAGCCAAAACTTGTTGTTTAATTTGGGATAAATAAGACTCATCGTCCAAGTGATTGATAGCTTTGTCCATCAAATCTGCAACTGCAACAAAATCATTTTCTCTAAACCCTACTGTTGTCATAGCAGGTGTGCCAATTCTAATACCACTTGTTACAAAAGGTTTTTCTTGATCAAAAGGAATAGTATTTTTATTGACAACAATATTTATTTTTTCTAACATGTTTGCGATTTTGGCTCCTGTAAACTCAGTATTTTTATGTTTAACATCAATTAGAAATAAATGATTGTCAGTGCTTCCACTTACAATGCGATAACCTTTTTGTTGGAAGGCTTTAGCAAAGGTGTTTGCATTTTTGATAACTTGCTTTTGATATTCTTTAAATGAAGGCATCATAGCTTCTTGAAAAGCAACAGCTTTAGCAGCAATAGTATGAATGCAAGGTCCTCCTTGAATACCAGGAAAAATGCCACGATTAATTTTTTTAAATAATTCTTCTTTATTAGTTAAAATCAAACCTCCACGCGGTCCTCTCAGCGTTTTGTGCATAGTAGAAGTAACAACATCGGCATTAGCTTCAAAGGGACAAGGATGAAGACCACAAGCAACTAAACCTGCAATATGGGCAATATCTGCTATTAAATATGCATTTACTTCATCAGCAATTTGACGAAACTTTTTAAAATTAATAGTTTTAGAATAAGCTGAATATCCTGCAATAATTAATTTAGGTTTAACTGCTAAGGCAACTTTACGAATTTCATCATAATCAAGCATTTCAGTTTGGGGATTGACATTATAAAAATGAGCTTCGTAAAATCCACCAGAAAAACTTAATTTATGACCGTGAGTAAGATGTCCTCCATCCATTAAAGATAATCCTAAAATTTTATCACCAGGTTTTAATAAAGCTTGAAATACTCCCATATTTGCTTGTGAGCCTGAATGAGGTTGGACATTTGCATATTTAGCACCAAACAACTTGGTTGCTCTTTGAATGGCGATTTTTTCTATTTGATCTACATTTTTACAACCATTATAATATCTAGCTTGAGGATAGCCTTCTGCATATTTGTTGGTCAAAATACTTCCTTGGGCGTCTAATACTGCTTGAGAAACAAAATTTTCAGAAGCAATTAATAAGATATTTTCTTTTTGTCTAGCTTTTTCTTGTTCAATAAGATCAAAGATTTCTTGATCTTGGTCTTTTAATCCTAACTTTTGATTCATTTTTGGGCACAACCTTTTTCTTTTTGTATTTTTGGGCATTTAATATAATTATTGGAAAAACAAAAGTATTTATAAAATCATTTACAAATTTATTTGATAAACAATAGAGCAAAAATAGTACTTATGGTTATAAAATCAATTATTTTCAAACGATAAGTAATCATTTTAGTGCGAGCAGCTCCCAAAACATAACCTCTTACTTCCATAGCGTTGGAAAGCACCAAAGATCTTTTAAAAACCAACACAAAAATAGGAACCAACAAGGCTAAAAGATGATTAATTCTTTTAAAAATATTTTTTTTGTGCAAATCCATGCCTCTTGCTGTCTGAGCTTTTAAAATTTTATTGGTTTCTTGCAATAAAAAAGAATTAGCCATAAAAATTAAAGAAAGCATCAAAGTAAAAGTTTCAGTAGAAATTTTGAGTTTTTTTAAAGGAGATAAAATAATATCTAGACCATCTTGAATTTCAATAAAAGAAGTTATTTTATTGAATAAAAAAAACAACATAACAATTAAAAACAATCTTGTCATAATAAAACAAATTCTTAGAAAAGAAGTCGTTTGCAATATATATTTTTTAGGTTCGCATCCCAAAATATTTTGTATATTAGAAGGAAAATATGAAGGAATAACAAAGACACAAAAAAATAAAAATAACAAATAAGATAATTTAAAAGGGGTATATTTTTTAGTGAAATTATACAATAAAATACATATTACAAACAACCAAAAAGAATTGATGGTATAACTTAAAATAGGGATGGAAGCTTGCATAAAAGCATCACAAGAAACGGTTTCCAAAGGAACTAAATTTATTAACAAAGAAATAACAAAAACAAATCTTAAATGTTTAATTCTTTGCCAAAAATAACTCCAAGTTACTCCAAAAAAGAAACAAAGGCTCATTAAAGCTAACATAAAAAAAAGATAAAATAAAGTAATGTATTTGGGATTTGCAAAAATAAAAGCTTGCTTTTGGGCGATATGATCAACATTAATAGGCAGTTTTAAAATAAAAACTAACAACAGCATAAAAGCAAGAATTTTGATAGAAGGATGGAGTTGGTACAAAAAACAACGCGATAAAGGGGCGCGGGATAAATTATTATTTGTAAAATCATTATTTTTCATCAATAATACCTTTTAGCAATAAAATTCTTTTAAATATTGAGCAAGGGTGATAAAACAATAGTGTGCTTTAAAAGGAATTCCTAAAGTTTGATTTAAATGTTTTAAAATTTTAAAAGTATCAGGAATATCTAAGTTAAATTGCTCAAAGTGGGAGTGTTCAAAAAAATTTTCTTTTGTACCATCAAAAAGCAATTTTCCTTGAGACAAAACCAAAACACGTTTTGCATATTGGGCAACCAAATTCATATCATGAGTAATAATGATAATGGTTTTGTGAAATGTTTGATGCAAAATTTGTAAAAATTCCATAATATCAGAACTACTTTCCAAATCAAGACCACGTGTAGGTTCATCAAGGATTAAAATATCAGGCTGCATGGCTAAAATACCTGCAATAGCTACTTTTCTTTGTTGCCCATCGCTAATTTGAAAGGGAGATTTTTGATGTAAAGCAGGAGGAATGTTGATTTGTTCTAAAGTTTTGAGAGCTTGTTTTTGGGCTTGTTGTTTGTTATTTAAAAAAACTTCAGCTCCAAACATTACATCTTTTAAAACAGTTGTTTCAAATAATTGATATTCAGGGAATTGGAAAACTAAGCCTAATTTTTGGCGCAAAGGAACTAATAGCTCTTTTTTGGTTTTAGAAGTTATGGTAGTGCCGTAAGCTGTTACTTTTCCTATATTTGTGGTAAGCAAAGCATTCATTAATTGCACTAAAGTCGATTTGCCTGAGCCGGTTTTCCCCACTAAAGCAATAAATTCATTTTGAGAATTAATTTTTAAATTAATATCAGATAAAGCGGCAGCTTTTGTTTGGGTGGGCTGGATTTTTTTATTATAATAAAAGCTTACTTTTTCAAATTGTATTGCCATAAAATATCCTTTAAATTTTCTAACATTTGATTATTTTTAATTTTTTTGGTGGTGCTGTCTTTTAAAATTTCATAGTAAAGCTGCAATGATAAAGGGGGGGTTAATTTATATTGTTGCAAAAATAAAGGGTCTTGCAAAAGGTTTTTAGGTGGTCTTTGGGTAATTAATTTTCCTTGATAAAGAACAATAATTTCATCACTTTTAGAGGCAAAATCTAAATCATGAGTAATGGTAATCAAAATTTTATTTTTAATGGTTTGAATAATTTTTTGCACTTCCAAAGCACCTTGAGGATCTAAAAAAGAAGTTGCTTCATCAAAGATAATAATTTCAGGTTCCATAGCTAAAATGGAGGCAATTGTTACACGTTGTTTTTGTCCTCCTGAAAGTTGATTCACGTTTTTATCTAATAAATCATCTATTTTTACCATTTTTGCATATTTCAAAACTTTGGCTATAATTTCTTCTCTACAAACATTATAATTTTCCAATCCAAACGCAATATCTTCTCTTACAGTAAGTCCTGTAAACTGATAATCAGGATTTTGGAAAACAATACCTATTTTAGGTCGCAAAATAGGCAAATTTTTTTCATTTAAAACGATATTGTCAATTACAATTTGTCCTTTGTTAAAAGCCAGCAGTCCTAATAAAATTTTGGCTAAAGTAGATTTTCCCGAGCCATTATGACCAACAATAGAAACCCAAGAATTATTTTGAATGGTTAAATTAATATCTTTGAGAATAGGATTGCAACCATAATAAAAAGTTAAATTTTGAATAGATATCATAACTTTAAATTTTTTCTTTCTTTGTTTGAATGTTTGATAGTTGTGAAGGGGCATTTTTGAAATAGTTGATTTATTTTGAGTAGTTATAAATTTGAAAAAAAGAAAACCACTTTTGCAACGAATCGTAAATCACAATATAAAATAAAAAATAAGATTGAGTTTTTATGAAAAGGTGGAAAAATTTTTATAAAATGGAGTAATTAAATTTAGTATCATCAATTTTTTGCAAATAACAAGTTACAAAAGAAACGATGTTTTTTAAATGATTGGGTTCAAAAGGATTAGTAAGTCCTGTAGTTTTTAAAAGGTTTAAAAAAGTTTGTGAACCGCCTAATTGACATAATTTTAAGTACTTTTGCCAAGTATGGGAATAATCTTGTTGACTTAAAAGCCAAATTTCTAAAGCACAAATTTGGGCTAAAGTATAGTCAATGTAGTAGAAAGGAGTAGAAAAAATGTGGCTTTGGCGAAACCAAAAAGTACCTTTTTCTAAAAAAGGGTCGCCTTCATAAGTTTCTAACAACAAATATTCTTTTTCCAAATTTCGCCAACATTCTTTTCTTTGGGCGACAGTCATTTGAGGATTTTGATAAACTTCATGTTGAAAATGATCCACTAAAGCACCATAAAGTAAAAAATTAAGGGATTGATATAAATGTAGAAATTGATATTTGTCTACATCTTGAGCAAAAAAATCTTTTACCCACGGATAAGCTAAAAATTCCATTCCCATAGAACTAATTTCAGCTGCTTCTAAAGTAGGCCAACGATATTCAGGAATTAAATGACGGCTTTGATAAACTTGGAAGGCATGCCCTATTTCATGAGTCAAAACTTCTACATCATGGCTTGTGCCATTAAAATTAGCAAAAACAAAAGGAGCGTTATATTTAGGAAGATAAGTGCAGTATCCACCGCCTGTTTTGTTGGGTTTACTATCTAGATCTAATAAGTTTTTTTCTAAGAGAAAATCAAAAAATATTTTGGTTTGGAGAGACATTGCATGATACATTTTTTGTGTTTGGGATAATTGAAAAACAACTCCTCCTTGAGGTTTGGGATTGCCACTTACAAAATTAAAACTTTTGTCATAGCTTTCCAATTTAGCAATGCCTAAATGTTTGGATTTACGTTTTTGAGTCATGGTATAAAACGGCAAAACATGTTTTAAAATGTTGGTACGATAATCTGCAATTTGGTTAGCATCGTAATCAGTTCGTCCTAAAAGATCATAACCTAAGGCAACAAAGTTGGAATATCCCAATATTTGAGCCATCTTAGTACGCGTTTTCACTAAATGGTCATAAATAAGATCGTATTCTTTTTCGTTTTTAGCAAAAAAATGCGAAACAGCTAATTGGGCGTTTTTTCTAGTTTGCCTTTGGGATGATTCCAAAAAAGGAGACATTTGACTTAAATTATAAATTTTACCTTCAAAAGAAACAGAAAAATCAGAAATTAATTTTTGATATTTGGTTGTTAAAGCATTTTCTTCTTTTAAATAAGGAATAATTTTGGGGTCAAATGTTTTTAAAAATAGTTTGGTTTGATCAAATAACAAGGAACCAAATTCTTGAACTAAGGCGTCATAATATTTACTTTTTATCATAGTTTGACTAAATTGATGTTGCAATTCGGTTATCAAAGGAGCATTTTGGTCACAAAAATGTTTTTCTTCTTGATAAAAAGTATCTTTTACATCTAGGCTATGCCTAATTTCTGCCAAAGTAAACATGGAATTGATGTCGTCCATTAATGAATTAAGACGGTTAATAATTTTAATTTGTTCTGGTAAGGAAACATCCAAAAAAGACTCTATCATATACAAAATAGTTTGTTTGGTTTGATTAATATCAACTCTTTGATATTCAAAATCTTGAAATTTCACTTTGGTTTAATCCTATTTTTTAATTTTTATTTATTTTGATTTGAAAAAAATTTTATTGTCGAATAACTATATTTTAATTATAAATTAATAAATTTGATTATTTCTTATCGAATTCATAAGTATCCGCTAAAAATTGCAATCTTTTAAACAGCTCCTTTAAAAGGATAACTACAAAAAAGGAAGTCACAAACACTAATGATAATCTAATAAACAAATCTACTTTGAGCATTTCAATCAAAATTGTTTTCATTGGAGTTTTAACTTGCCAAGTTGTTTTTTTAAAAAGATCTATTTTTAAACGATATTTTAATACATTAAACCAATTACATACTTGATACAATCCAGAAACAAGGGTAATTACTAAATAAAATTTTAAAAAATAGTCTTTTTTTTGCAACAATAAACCAGTCAACAAAGCAAAGCAAATAACACAAGAAAGATTGGCAAAAGGTTCAAATCCAAAACTTTGAGTTTTGGGCATTAAATAAAAACCGATAGCCTCTGCCAAAGAAGCCCCAATGCAAGAAAGATACCAAGGAACATAAAAAGA
Source organism: New Jersey aster yellows phytoplasma (assembly GCF_002554195.1). Classification (NCBI taxonomy): domain Bacteria; kingdom Bacillati; phylum Mycoplasmatota; class Mollicutes; order Acholeplasmatales; family Acholeplasmataceae; genus Candidatus Phytoplasma; species New Jersey aster yellows phytoplasma. Next base: position 15,698 of record NZ_MAPF01000058.1, read on the forward strand.
CATTACAATTAAAGGCAAAAAGCGCACATATACAAGAAAATCCGTATGGATTCTAAAAATCTTTAACCCTGGTATAGTTGTAAAAGTAGTTGTTTGATTACCAAATGTATAAAAAACTTTAGTTAAAATAATTGATAAAGAAGTTAGATAAGAAGTGAGGATGATTTGTCTTAAAAGTTTTTGATTGCGATTAAAATTATTATTCATAGTTTTTCTCTTTTCTTTGTGTATGTAATTTTATTATTTATATTAATAAAATGTTCTTTGACAACATTGATAAAAAAAAGAGGGGGCTAAAATTATCTATAATAGTTAAGGTAGGTTTTAATTCTAGGATTTAAGAAAAACAAAAAAATAAAAATAAAGGAAAAAGTATTAAAAACAGGGATTAAATTATAACACAAACACCAAATAATAGGGTTGTAGTTTAATGGAGCTAAAAAGGGGAAATAATTTTGTTTATTTGTAATAAGGGGCAACCAAATAAAATAAGAAGCTAAACATTTAAAAGCAAAAACAAAGGTAAAGACTATTAATAAATTAAGTAAAATTCTTTTATAATTATCAAAATATTTTAAATTAGGGGTGTAAAAAACAAAAGAAAGACTATAAGATAAATCAACTAAAAGATAATCTAAAAGCAAAACTGCAATTTGTTGTAAGGGAGGCATTTTTTGGTCTTGCATATAAGCTAAAATGTTGTTTGATTCACTTAAAAAAATAGCTTTAAATAGGTGAAACAAAGCATAAAGAGAACAAAAAAGAAAGCTATGTTTTTTTCCCAATAAAAAACCAATTAAAATTAAGGGAAGGAGAGAAACTTTAATAAAAGAACCTATATTTGCTCCCATTTTGGCAATACCTAACTTATCATAGGCAAATTCTAACACAATTGTTAATCCTAACAAAGTAGAAGCAATAATGTGTTTTTGCAAGGGAGAAAAGAAAACTTTTGTTGCTTTGTTATTGGTTTTTAGCATATGAGATTAATTTCTTTCTAAAAAAATATCAAAATTACTTTTCATCAAGTAAAGTAATAATTGAGGTAAAAAAATAAAATAAGGGGCGGAAACGGAGAAATAAAGAATGGGGATGATCGCCGCCAATAGAAAATTATTAATAAAAGATATTGATAATAAATTTAATTAATAATAAGGTGATAGCAATATTTTATAATGGTCGCAAAGGAGAAAATAAAGAAAGTAGACCACTTTCAAAAAATGGTCTAAGGAGTTTTATTTATAAAAAAGATAGATTCTAAAAATTATTAAACTAAAGTTGCTACTTTGTGAAGCAATCTTACTAATTGACTAACATAACTCATTTCATTGTCATACCAAGATATTAATTTAATAAATTTAGGTTTTTCTTTGAGGACTTGCAAAGTGTGAGAATCATATAAAGAACCATAACTTGTTCCAATAACATCCGAGGAAACAATAGGATCTGTAATGTAGGCTAAAGTTTCATTAGCAGCTTTTTTAAAAGCTGCATTGATGGTTTCTGGAGTAGTTTCTTGGATAAGTTCTGCGGTAATGTCAACTAAAGACCCTGTAATTGTAGGAACTCTAATTGCTGTACCATCCAGTTTTCCTTTTAATTCAGGAATAACTAAACTAATAGCTTTGGCAGCTCCAGTAGAACTTGGCACCATATTAAAGGCTGCAGCTCTACCACGACGTGTCCAAATGCCTTTGGGATGGTTTTGATCAATTAAACTTTGGTCGCTGGTGTAACTGTGAACAGTAGTCATAAAAGCTTGGTTGATGCCAAAATTATCATTTAAGACTTTAACAACAGGCGCCAAACAGTTAGTAGTACACGAAGCCCCACTTACAATGGCGTCTTCTTTGGTTAGGATTTGATCATTAACATTGTAAACAACTGTTTTTACATCCCCAATAGCAGGAGCACTAATTAACACTTTTTTAGCTCCAGCTTCTAAATGAAAAGATGCTTTTTCTTTGCTAGTAAAAAAACCTGTACATTCTAAAACAATATCTACTCCTAGTTTTTTCCAAGGTAAACATTGAGGGTTTTTTTCTCGAAATACAGGAATTTTTTGTCCTTCAACTACTAAATAGTTGTCTTCAAAACTAACAGCGTCTAATTTGTAAGGTTTTTGAATGCTGTCGTATTTTAATAAATAAGAAATAGTTTCTAAAGTTGCTAAATCATTAATAGCTACTACTTCAAATTTAGGATTTCCAAAAACAAGACGAAATGCTAATTTACCGATACGCCCAAAACCATTAATTGCTACTTTAACTTTCATAATTAATTAAACCTCTTTTTCTTTTTTTATATTTTTTTAATGTAAATAATGGATCTATTTATTTTTTGTGATGTTTGTAATATTTAGTAATTTTAAAAAATGATTGAAAAATAAAATAAAAATAGGGGGGGTTGTGATTACAGTTTTTCAATGCATGAAAGCCCCGGCATTGGTTTACCTTCTAAAAATTCTAAAAAAGCGCCCCCACCAGTAGAAATATGGCTGAAATTTTGATCTAGACCGTATTTAAAGACTGAAGCAGCACTATCGCCGCCACCAATAATAGTAGTTTTATTGGGTGAAAGATTACTTATTGTTTGGGCTAAAGCTTTGGTTCCTTTAGAAAATTGTTCAAATTCAAACACTCCTACAGGACCATTCCAAACAACCGTTTGAGCCGTTTGTAAATGAGTTGTGAAAAGTTCAATTGTTTTAGGTCCAATATCAAGTCCCATTACATCATCAGGAATATTATCATAACTATAAACAGCTACTTGTGTTGTTGGCGAAAATTCTTTTCCACAAACAAAATCTTTAGGTAAAACGATTTTTTTGACTTCTGGAGAAGCTAATAATTCTTTTACTAAAGGGATTTTGTCTGCTTCTAGCAAACTAGTACCTATGTTAAAACCTTTGGCTTTAAGACAAGTATAGCTCATTCCTCCACCTATCAAAAGAACATCAACTTTTTGCAAAAGGCTGCGAATAACTCCAATTTTGTCAGATACTTTGGAGCCACCCAAAACAGCAACCAAAGGTCTTTGAGGAGTTTGTACAATTTTTTTTAAAAAAGATATTTCTTTTTCGACCAAAAAACCAAAACATTTTTCTTTGATATATGTTGCAATGCCTACATTAGAAGCATGGGTGCGGTGGCATGTTCCAAAAGCATCATTGACAAAAATATCACCTAAAGATGCCCAATATTTGCCTAATTCGGGGTCGTTTTTACTTTCTTTTTTGAAAGGAACATCTTCAAAACGAGTGTTTTGTACTACTAACACATCCCCTGGAAGCATCTTGCAAACAGCTTGATTTAAGATTTTTCCTTGGGTTTCTGGAACAAACTTTACTTTTTGTTGCAAATGAAAAGCAATTTTTTCAGCTACCACTTGCAAGCTAAAATGGACTTTATCAGCTTCAGTTTTTACACGTCCCAAATGAGAAAAAATAATAACTTTAGTTTTTTGCTTAACCAAATATTGTAAAGTGGGTAAAATAGCCTTAATTCTGTTGTCATCTGTGATAACGCCGTTTTCTAAAGGAACATTTAGGTCTGCTCGTAATAAAACTTTTTTATTTGTAATGTTCATATTAGTTAAGGATTTTGTCATGCATTTATGCCTTTCACTTAATAAATATTAATTATTTTTAAGTTATTTTTAATATAAATTAGTAAATAGTTAGTTTTGATTGTGTCATTTTTATTATAAATTTGTTTTATTTTATCAAATGTTTAGAGTAATAATAATTTTTAAATTATTGATTATTATTTTAGTGTTTATGTTTTTTAATTTTTTCGATTGTTGATTATGGCAATTCGTCTTTAATGACATTTAGTTCTTCCAAGCATTGATCAAGTTCACCTTCTATAAGGTTTTATTTGCGATTGGTAAAAACTCATATTACAAAAGTTAAAAAAAACATTTCGCCTCTCATTAACCGTTGCTTTTCAAAATCATTAATTCTTTCAACAATAAATTGAATTTATAAAGAAGATTTTTCTTTTAATTTGAAATTATCGTATTCAGTTAACCTAATTTTAACATCTTTAATTAACCACTCTTAATAAAACAAAAAGTTTGGTTTCGTTTTTTCCTTTAAAATAACTGCACAAAGCTAAAATACCAACAAATAATAGTTACAAGTGTTTTAATTGCTAATAAAACAATAACTATAGTATTGTTGGTGTTCATATTTGTATTAGAACTTACCATATTTTGGACCTTTCTTCTATAAAATATAAAAAAGGAAGTTTTTTTTAATGGTAACTATATTTTTTTAAGGAAGTTATTTAAAATTAGAAATTATTAATATTAAATAATTAGGCTTTGTTGATTGAACCAAAAAGAGCTAATTTATGCCTCATTAATTCTTTAATAGCTAAAAAACCGGGATTTAATAACTTGCGCGGATCAAAGCCTTTGTCTGTTAAATCTTTTTTTCTTCGATGTATTGTCTAGTGGCTCGGGCAAAAACTAATTGAAATTCGGTATTGACGTTGATTTTTGCTACTCCCAAAGAAATAGCTTTTTTAATCATGTCTTCAGGAATGCCAGTTCCTCCGTGCAGCACTAGGGGCATTTGTTTTTTAGTAAGTGCTCTAATTGTTGCAAAAACACTAAAATCAAGTCCTGTCCAATTATCAGGATATTTACCGTGCACATTGCCAATTCCAGCAGCAAGCATATCAACACCTAAATCAGCAATTTGTTTGCATTCTTGAGGATCTGCAATTTCTCCTTTACCAATAATGCCATCTTCTTCACCACCGATGCCCCCAACTTCTGCTTCTATTAAAAGTCCTTTTTGGTGACATATTTCAGTGATTTCTTTGGTTTTGCTTAAATTTTGGGCAAAATCATAATGACTGCCATCAAACATAACAGAAGTGAAACCTGCCTCCATTGCTTGTTTGGCGGCTTCATAAGAGCCGTGATCTAAATGCAAAATAACAGGAACAGAGACATTATAAAAGGCGTCTAGTTCTCTTACCATTGCAACGACTGTTTTAAGTCCTCCCATATATTTTGCAGCTCCTTCGGATACTCCTAAAATAACAGGTGATTTTAGTTCTTCGGCAGTTTGTAAAGCAGCTTTGGTCCATTCTAAATTGTTAATATTTACTTGAGCTATAGCGTATTCTTGTTGATGTGCTTTTAAAAGAACATTTTTATCGGAAGTTAACATTTAACTTAATCCTTTCTTTGGTTTTAGATTTGCATCTAAATTGTAATTAATGAGGTTTGTTAATTGGATTTTTTGAATAAAAAAATAATTTAGGAATTTAGAAAAGTTTTTTAAGGTATAAGTGCAAAAAAATATTATTATTATTGTCAAAAAGAATGCAAATTAACGTTTTTAAAATCACAAAACAGAGAAGAAAAATATAAAAATTATAAAAGCCAGCAAAAATGTATGCTGTTTTTAAATTAAAATCCAAAAGAAAAAATTAAACTAAATGATGTAGTTTTAAAAAATCATAGAATTTATCATCGTCGATATGAGGAGCCAAAAGATTACAATTATCTTTTATTTCTTGGCAATTGGTGTTTTCCAATCCGATGCCTAAATCAGCTAATTTAAGCATTTCAACATCATTATAGCCGTCTCCTACGCAAACTAATTGATGATTGCAGTAAAGCTCTTTTAATTTTTTAATACCACAAGTTTTATTCACGCTTTGAGGAACTAAATCAACACCACCATTAGTTCTCCAATAATACTTTTGCAAGTCTTTCAAATCTTTAAGAAAATTTTGCAATTTTTCTTTGTTGGGTTCGAATAGCCACACTTGATAAACATTGTTGTGCAAATGGAATTCAGGGTCAACTACAGATTTTTTATTGGTGCAATAAAGCTCTCCTAATGAAGGCGGAATTAAGTCTTGTGGACTTGGCACAATTTCTTGTGTCATTCCTGTAAGACCTATGTGAATGTTGGCTTGATGGGCTTTTTCAATTAGTTCTTTAACTACTTCTTTTTTAAAAGGTCTATCATCAATTACTTTATCAAAATATTTAGTAAGACCGCCGTTAAAAAACACAAAATGTTTGAAATAAGGTAGCAAATCACCTAAAACATCTATTCTTTTAATGTTTCTTCCTGTGGCAACTGCTAAAACATTATCAGGGTTTTGGGATAAAGTTTGGATGGCTTTGATCGTTTGAGGAAAGATTTTTTTATATTTAGAACTTAAAAGGGTGCCATCAATATCAAAAATAAATAAAGATTCTTTTTTTTGTTTCATTTGAAACTCCTATTATCCTAACGTATTTGAAAAAAACAAAAAATGATGAAATGCAAAAAATGAAAGAAAAAACAATTAGAAAAAAAGGAGGATTAATTAATTGTAGCAAATTTAAATAAAAACATTTACCAAATCATTAGTAACAAAAAGGACAATCATTTTTTTGAAAAATATCTTTAGTGGAAACTAAGACTTGTTTGCTTGCTATTTGAGCAAAAAATAAAAAATCCTCGGTTTGGAGGGAAGCTTTTCCTGCTAAAATACCATCAATAGCGGGTTGTTCTAAAATAGATTTAATATTGGCAACAGACAACGAACCGCCATAAATAATTCTAATTGCACAAGATGCTTGGAAAGAATAAAGTGCAGTGACTTTTTCTCGGATTTGTTCAATGGTTTTGTTAGCATCTTGGGGATTTGCGCTTTTGCCTGTACCAATTGCCCAAACCGGTTCATAAGCGATGATCATGTTTTTTAATGCTTCTTCTGGAACGCCTGCAAAAATGTTGGTTAATTGTTGGTCTAAAAACATTTGAGTTTGGTTGTTTTCCTTAGTAAGAAGTGATTCACCCACACAAACAGTAGGAACTAATTTGTGTTTGAGAGCCGATAAAAGTTTTAGATTAACTGTTTGATCAGTTTCTCCAAAAAGAGTTCTTCTTTCGCTGTGTCCTAATAAAACGTGTTTGACACCTAGTGAAAGCAAATTTTGCGGTGAAACTTCACCAGTAAAAGCGCCTTCGGTTTCATAAAACATATTTTGAGCCCCTACTTGTAAATTGGCGCCTTGTAATTGTACTAAGGGATCTAATAAGGTAAGTTGGGGGAAAATTAGAGTTTGGACTTGGGTTTGATCAGGAACTTGCAAACTTACTTTTTGGATAAATTCCAGAGCTTCGTCTTTGCATTTGTGCATTTTCCAATTACCTGCAATCACTTTTGTTCTTGGTTTGTAATTCATAAATTACTCCTTTAATATTTTTTTGCAAAAAATAGATGATTAGAAAAATTTAAACTAATTTTTTAAATCAATATTTTTTGAAGTAGAAATTATTAAAAAAATAAAATATTGAATTAAAATTTGTGATAAAGAGAAAGAAAAATACGAAAAGATTTATTATTTTATATTAACATTTACAAATAAAATTATATCATAACAAGGCAAAGGCAAAAAGATTAAATGTTTAAAAAATATAAATAAATATGGTAGTTTAGATTTACTTAAAAAGGTAAATTAAAGAGTATGAGAGCAAAAAAAGAACTCAAAAGCCAAGAATCAAATCTATCTAAAAAACCACCATGACCCGGAAGGAAACTTCCAAAGTCTTTGATGCCATAATCTCTTTTAAATTTGGAAGCTAACAAATCGCTGATTTGAGAAATAATTGAAATTAAAAAAGTATAAATGGAGAATCTAATACAAGAGTCACATTTAAGAAATAAAAAGACAATCAAAACTGTTATAGTAGAACCGAAAGTGCCTAAAATAGCACCTTTTTGAGTTTTTTTAGGACTTAGGTGAGGGGCTAGGGAACTTGTTCCTAAAAATGGACAAAAACACGGGAAACGCGCTAAAAAAGCAAAAGAATCAGTGAACATAACTGATAAAACAAACAAAAAAAATAATGCCAATGTAGGAAAAATAAAGAAAAAAGACAAGCCATCAAAAAACCTATATAAAAAGTGATAAGAAAGGTTTTGCTTACATCTTTAGTTTGCAAAAAGGGTAAAAAAACTAGCATTATTAAAACTAACAAAAAAGGTAAAAATAAAAGGAGGAAAAAATAATAATTAAATAACGGTTGTTTTAAATATGATAAAAAACTTTTGAAAGGTAGCAAAAAATCATTTCTTAATTTATTATTTTGACAAATATTTTGATACAAAATCAAACAAACGCCTGTAAAAAATAATAAAGTAGAAGTGGCAACTAAACCAAATTTAATAAAGGTTTGTTTTTGGGTGTCTTTGGGGTGGTTGAGTATAAAAAACATTTCTTGGACTGCTTTTATTACTAAACTGGCAAAAACTAAAAATTTGATTTCTAAAGGAGCGCAATAATAAAAGAAAAAAGAAAATAAAACTAAGGTCCCCCCTGTTATTATTCTCTTTTTTATCATATAAACCTCCATTTTTTTAAAGCAAAAGGTAAAAATTGGGTGAAATTATTATATTTTAAAAACAAAATCATTTTAAGCTTTTGATAATTCAATGTTTTTAGTGGCAGTTTGTTTGTCAATAAGTTTAATATTTTTATCAGTTAATGTTTGAATTTGATTTAAATAAAAAGTTTCTAAATCTTTAGTAAGTTCAACTTTTTTGATTTTGTCGTTGCCTTCGCGACGAACGTTTCTGATAGCTACTTTGGTTTTTTCTGATAGTTGCTCTACTTCTTTCATTAAAGCTTTTCTTCTCTCTTCGGTTGGTTTGGGGAAGACAAGCCTTACAACTACACCATCAGTTTGAGGAGTGATTCCTAGATTAGACGCCAAAAGAACTTTTTTAATATTAGGAATTAAATTGCTATCGTAAGGTTTGATGTTGATTTGGTTACCTTCAGAAACACTAATAGAGGCTAACGTTTTTAAAAAAGTGGTCGCTCCATAATAATTAACAGTAATTTTATCTAAAATATTAGGATTAGCAGTTCCAGTGCGAATATCACAAAAATTTTTTAACATTAATTCTTGGGCTTGAGTCATTTTAATTTCTAAAGACGCAAGAATATCTTTGGCAAATTGTTGCATATTTATTCTCCTTTTGAACTAATAACAGTACCTATGTTGCCTTCTTTGAGTACAACTTTTTTGATGTTACCTTTTTTTAACATATTAAAAACTAAAATATCGATATTATTTTCTAAACAAAGAGAAGCGGCTGTAATATCCATAACTGCCAGTCTTTGAGATAAAATTTGTTGGTGTTTTATGTGTTTGATTAAAACGGCATCTTGGTATTTTTTGGGATCTTTATTGTAAACACCTTCAATATTGTTTTTAGCCATTAAAATAACATCGATGTTTAGTTCGGCAGCTCTTAGGGCAGCAGCAGTATCGGTGGAAAAATAAGGAGAACCAGCTCCTGCACCTAAAATAACTACTCTATCTTTTTCCAAATGACGAATAGCTTTGCGGCGAATATAGGGTTCAGCTACCGAAGAAACAGGAAAGGCGGTCATCACGCGTGTGATGGTGTTTGTTTGTTCTAAGGCATCTTGCAAAGCTAAAGAATTCATGATAGTTCCAAGCATTCCCATATAATCTGCCTGAGAACGATCCATACCAAGTTCTTCACCAGTGCGCCCACGCCAAAGATTGCCTGCTCCTACAATGATAGCAATTTTGACTCCTAAGTCTTTTATTTCTTTGATTTCCCAAGCAATTTTTTTAATAGTGCGAGGATCAATGCCGTATGAAGAGTCGCCTTTAAGAGATTCACCACTTAATTTTAAAAGAATTTTTTTATGCATCCACAAACCCTTTCTTCATAAACATCCGAAACATCTTTAAAAGAGTCTAAATTTGAGTTTGTTAAATGAAGTATGAAATAAAGTATTTTTGAATTATTAGTTACCCATTTCCCAACGAACATAATAAACTACATCAGTATTGTTGGCTTTAAGGTAATCTTTTACTTTTTGATCTGCATTTTTGACAAAAGGTTGTTCTGATAAACACATGTCTTTTAACATTTTGCCTAAACGATTTTCAATAATTTTTTCTATCATTTGTGCTGGTTTGTCTGATAATTCTTTGGCAGCTTGTTTGTGTAAAATCTTTTTTTCTTCTGCTAAAAATGTAGGGTCTACTTTGTCAGGAGTTAAAAATTGTGGTTTGGAAGCAGCTATATGCATCGCTATGTCTTCTGATACAGAAGGGCAGTCGTTTTTTAAAACTACCAAAACAGAAATACGTCCACCTTGGTGTTTGTAAATTCCAAAAGATTCTTGAGGCTTTTTAGTAACTTTTAAAACACGTTTAAGAGTGATATTTTCGCCCAAAACTGAGGTTTTTTCGAACAATAATTCTTGAACTGTTTTATTTTGATAATTAAAGGCTAAAAGGTCTTTAACGTTAGATAATTGTTTTTTTAAAATAATTTCTCCAAGCATTTTTACTAATTGTTGAAAATGTTCGTTTTTAGAAACAAAATCAGTCTCAGAATTGATTTCATATAAAAAAGCATTATTGCCAGCAAAAACAATATTAGTGATGCCTTCAGAAGTTACGCGTCCTTGTTTTTGAGCTGCTTTAATGATGCCTTTTTCTCTTAAAAAAACAATGGCTTTTTCAATGTTGCCTTCAGTTTGTTGTAAAGCTTTGTGACATTCATTCATTCCAGCATGCGTTTTTTGACGCAAATCCTTAATCATTTCGGCTGTAATTTTCATTTATTGCTCCATTCTAAATTTTAATAATTTGATTACTTTTAATTATAAATTGTAAAAATAAAAAAATTGTGTATTGGTTAGTTAAGGACCAAAAAAATTTAATTATCTTTGATTTTGATTTTGGTAAGATGGTTTTCTTGGTGAATCTTGGTAAGGACGTTTGTTAAGGGTGTTGTAATTTTGAGGTTTTAATGGGTTTTTGGCATCAAAAGTTTCTGCTTTTTCAGCAACACCACCATTGCCTTGAACACAAGCATTAGCCATTAACCAAATAATTAATTTCACTCCTCTAATAGCATCATCATTAGCAGGAATAATGTAGTCCACTAAATCAGGGTCACAGTTAGTGTCTACAATCCCAAAAACTTTGATTCCTAATTTTCGCGCTTCGGCAACTGCGATGCTTTCTTTTTCTGGGTCAAAAATAAAAATAGCTTGAGGCAAGTTTTTCATGTCTTTGATGCCACCTAAGAATTTTTCTAATTTGTCTCTTTTGCGCTTTAATTTCACTACTTCTTTTTTAGGAAGTTTTTTCCAAAGTCCTTCTTCTTCTTGTTTGTGGAGCAAATGAAGTAATTCGATTCTTTTTAAAATAGTTTTGAAATTAGTTAGCGTGCCGCCTAACCAACGATGATCCACGTAGTATTGTTGTGAACGTTGTGCTTCTTCTCTAATCGATGATTGAATTTGTTTTTTGGTGCCTAAAAATAAAGCTTTTCCGCCTGAAGTAATGATGTTTAGCAATTCTTGATAAGCTTTTTCAATTTCTTCTGAAGTTTTTTTCAAGTTGATGATATGAATGCCATTTCTAGAAGTAAAAATGTAGGGTTTCATTTTGGGATTCCATTTGCGAGTAGCATGACCAAAATATACTCCTGATTCTAATAATTGTTTTGTTGTAACTACTGCCATTATTATTAAAAAACTCCTTTTTATTTTGATTGATATATTTTCTGAAATATTGTAATGAATTGTGATTAAAAATAAATAAATGATAACTTTGTTTGTGTTTGGGCTTTTTCATTTTAACTATTTAATACATTTTTTAATTGTGTTATAAAATATTTGAGCAATGCATTTATACATCCCTTATGATTAAATAAAAGCTTTTTTTGAAAATTTTTTTTGGGAAGAAAAATTGACGTTTTGAATAATTATGTGATAATTATATAAATTTATAAATCATAAATATAATAACTAAAAAAAATTAAATAATTAAAATTGACGGGCAAAATGGTTTTCCTGGTAACAAAAACAGCAACAAACAAACAAATGAATTAAAAAAATAAGAACAAAAAATAAAATGTTTTTAAAATGATGAAAATAAATAACTTTTTTCCTAACATATTTTATCATATTTAAAACCATTTAACAATGTTTTTGTTGAATGGAGTGCAATTTTGTTACTTTGTGCTACCAAAACCGCCTTTTCTGTAAAAATTATTTTCTTTTTCTTGGGTAATTTGGAAAAAGGTTTGAAAAATTCCTTGTGCAATTCTTTCACCTTTGAAAACTTGAACTGGGCTTTTAGAAAAATTATACAAAGCAATAAAAATATGACCTTCATTTTGCAAATTATTATAATAATCACTATCGACTACTCCCACGCCGTTGGCAAGGGTAAGTTGTTTTTTTAATGGCAAAGAAGACCTTACATAAATTAATAAAACTTCGTTACAAGGAAAATATGCTTTAATTCCTGTGGGAACCAAAATGACTGTTTGCGGTGGAATTTCAATGCTTTGGGATGCTTCAAAATCATAACCAGCGCTGAATTTGGTTTGACGTTGGGGAAGATTGATTCCTTGATTTTGATAACTGCTTACTTTTTCAAAAAAACGGTTTGTTTTATTCATAAAATTAAACCTTGGCTTTCTTTTGGGGGTAGTTAGTAATTTCATTTCTAAATTAATAAATACAAATCACAAAATAAAAGTAATAAAAACGAGAGACAAAAAATAATTAAAAAAGGGTGATAAAAATATCAAAAAATGAGTTTAAATATTATAAAAAAGTTAAAGATTCCAATCAACAGCTTTAATTCCACAAGTTTGCAAATAAGTATTGGTTCGAGAAAAGGGTTTAGATCCAAAAAAACCTCTATGAGCGGAAAAAGGGGAAGGATGGGGACTTTTAATTATGCAATTTCGGGATTGACAAATGTATTGTTCGTATTTTTGAGCAAATTTGCCCCACAAAACATAAACTATATGCGGTTTAGCTTGCAAAGCTTGAAAAATAGTTTTGGTAAATTCTTGCCAACCAATTTGATGATGACTTAAGGGTTTATCTTTTTCAACAGTCAAAATAGCATTAATCATCAAAACGCCTTCTAGTGCCCATTTAGTTAAATTATTGGTGCAAGCAGCAATTTGTAAATCATTTTTTAATTCTTTAAAAATATTGGATAAACTAGGTGGTTTTTGGAGTGTTTTTACACTAAAAGACAAACCGTGAGCTTGATTTTTGCGATGATAAGGATCTTGCCCCAAAATAACTACTTTCACTTTTTCAAAAGGAGTTAAATTAAAAGCTGCAAAAATATCTTCTTGATTGGGATAAATAATTTTGTGATTGGTTTTTTCTTCTTGCAAAAAAGTAAATATTTTTTTAAAATAAGGTTTGGTTTTTTGATTATTAATGATTTGCCACATTAATTGTTTACCTTTTGTTTTGTTATTATCAAAATTATTGTTCTATTATTGTATAATTTGGCTTTATTTGATTGTATTTTGTAATTATTTGGCTGCTTTTAGTTCTTTCATTAAAGCATATAAGAGATACGCCATAATCATTAAATAAACGATTATTAAAAACAAATATAAGGGGCGTTGGAATAAAAAAACAAAGAAAGAACGAATATAATCAAATAAATTTCTGATGAATGAAAAAATATAACGGTGTTTAAAAATATATTTTCCTACAATTTTGTCATAAGGAATTTCTTTTTCGTATGGAAGTTGGGGTTCATTTGCATCACCCCAAGTACCAATTAATTTTTTATTTGGATCATTAGAAACAACTCTATGAATAATAAAACGCTTTTCTTTGGCATCTTGTCTTTCTTCTTCAGAAACATTAGGATTATTATAATGAGGGTGTTCGAAAATTACAATATCGCCGTCTTTTGGATTATTTATGCCTACTTTATAAGGTTTGGTTATGGGATTTTTGGTAATTTGTTTCCCGCCAACAGGCATAAGTTTGGAAGCATCCCAAACACCTATAATAAAAACTTCATCTCCAGGACCATGTATAAAAGGCTCCATGCTGCCAGAAGCAACAGGAAAATGAGCAATACCTAGATATTTGGCTGAATATGCAGGAAAAAAAACATTACCCAAAGAAGCAATAAAGAGATAGATTAGAAAAAAATCTAAAATAATAATCATACTTTTTTAAAATTAAAAAAAGTATTTCGTTTTTTGACTTTGTGGTTGAATTTTTGTTTTATTTTTGAACATAAATAATTATCATAATAATGAATTATTTTCCTTTTTTATTTATTAACTATGAATTATTTTAAACTATACAAATTAATTATAGCACAGAACAAGTTTTTTTTGATAAAACAATTATAAGTGCTAAAAAAAATATTATTATTATAAAATTAATGTTATAATAATATTGATAATACTATATATAATCAAAAGCTTATTATAAAATAATGATTATTCTCACAATGAATTGAAAGATAAATTACATTCCATATAAGAATTTCGCAATAATAAATTAAAAAATATGAAAATTACAAAATTAAGATATAGATTTGCAACTATTACAACTACTTTTGTATTATTGTTGTTAGTGGTGCTGATTTTTAAATCTTTTGACAATATTGATAATATAAGCCCAACAAAAAACGAACCTAATCATAATGTGGATGTTATTCAAGAAAAAATCTATAACATGGATGGAAACATTGACCATATTTTGGATTACGATAGCAAAACAAATCAAAAAATTAAACTCACAGCATTTAATGAAGAAGAAGGGTGTGTTTGGTATATCATAGAATATGATTTGCAAACTGCCAATAAAATAAGACAAACTGTCTTTGGCAATGATGGAAATATCATAAATATTAAAGAATACGATCCACATACGCAAAATTTAATTAAAGAAATAAGTTTCGCAGAAGGAACATCAAATATTTTATATATGTATGAATGCGATGCTAAAGGTGGAAATATCATAAAAGAAACTCATCATAATAGTCAAAATGGCAAAATAGAATATATTTTAGAATATGACCCTCAAACCCAAAATAAAATTAAACATACAAAGTATTTTCCTAATGGAAATATCGATTATATAAATAAATACGACCCCAAAACAGAAATAAGAATTTGGTGCGAAAAATACAAATATCAGAGCAAAAATAATGTTAAAGATATTTATAATTATGATCCTAATAGTGGCGATGTCATAGAAAACAATGACAATTAGAATTGTTGGGAAAAATGTTTAAAGGCAAAAGCAAGACTAGTTTAAAAAGGTAGTTTTTCGAAATAACAAAAAGAAAAAGCATGCAAAAGGAGCTTTTGCATGCTTTCATCCTAATATTTTATTTAATTTTTTAATTGTTGTTGTTTTTTATGTCCTAAAGCTTTATTAATGTGTAAAAAGTCTTCTGGATGAACGTACAAAACTCTATCATCATAACTATAATAAGTTTTTTTAGTGTAATCTTGTAAAATTTCGAACTGCATTTCTTCAATGTTATTTAATTTTTCTAAAACTTGTTTCAAAGTTTCTGGAATTTTATCCCAAAAATTCTTTTGTGAGTTAAAAGTTTGGGCATTATTAGGGATGGTATCAGCTTTGGATTGCTCTTGTTTTTCTTCTAATTCTTTGATTTTTTGTTTCATTTCTAATTCAAAGATCTTTTGATTAAAATAAGTTTCAAGCATTTTATGCTTTAATTCTAAAAGATCAGTTTGCGAACGGTTATTATCTTTTTTGTCCATCATCTCCATTAATTTTAAATTAATTAGACAATTAGAATCAAAGTCTTTGTTATTAATTAAAACATTGGGAATTTGAGGTTGTTCGTTTTTATTATTGTTGTTTTTGCTCTCTTTAAACGATTTAGAAGGACTAAAGAAAGCTGCAATGCGAAAATTGATAACATAAATGAAAATTAGCGTTTTAATTACTAATTTTACTAAAAGAAATATCAGTACAGGGAACAAAACAGCTCCAACAACCCAAATCCAATGGTTATTGGAAACCCAAGTTGCCAATTCTTCAAATCTCAAAAAACCAACCTCCTAATAAAAGCTTCTGTAAAACTTTTATACTTTATTTGTTAGCTTCATAAAAAACTTAAATATGGCTTATATTTATTTTATCATAAAACTTTATATCTACACCTTTATTTAATCAAAAAAAGAAACAATTGTCAATTAATTTTGGTGGTTTTTTGAGATAAAGTTGTTTTCTTGGAATTTTAGAAAAGATAAATAAGTTTTTTTGAGATTTAAAGGGTAAAATGATTGAAAAAATGCGTTTTAAAATATTTTAATAAAATAAAAACATCAATTAAGCTTTTCTGATAAACACTTTTTTTACTTTATTAAAATATTTTTCTTGGGGTAATTTAATTTTGGCAGGGATATCAGGATTCGAACCCGAACGAGCGGTTTTGGAGACCGTTATGCTACCGTTGACATCATATCCCTTAATTTGTAAGTAGGTTGTATGGTACGGGTGACAGGATTTGAACCTGCAAGCCTAAGCGCTAGATCCTAAGTCTAGTGCGTCTTCCATTCCGCCACACCCGCTTTTACATTTGTTATTTTCGTTCGTTAATAACTAATAAACAGTTATAAAATGGCAGACCCAGCTGGATTTGAACCAACGAATCACGGAGTCAAAGTCCGTTGCCTTACCACTTGGCTATGGGCCTCAATATAAATTTATAATCTGGATATTTTATTATTAAATAATGTTTATAATATTTTTTTTGTATTTTTATATTTTGTGTAATATATTCTGGGGCGGCTAGTGGGAATCGAACCCACGCATATCGGCGCCACAAGCCGCCGCGTTAACCACTTCGCCATAACCGCCAAATAATTTTAATAATTAAAATTCAATAACATAAAATATTATACCTTGATTTTGTTAATTTGTAAAGTAAAAAAAGTTAAGTGAGTTGTTTTTATAAATTTTTTTAGTCAATATTTTTTGTGAAAATGTTTAAAAAAGTTTTTAGGGTATAAATTGAGATAAAAAATATGTATCCAAAAAGAAGCAAAAGAAAAAAAGGATAAGTCCAAAAAAGTTTAAAAAGAAATTCCCAAAATATATTCCCAACAACAAGTTCTTAAAAAATAATATGAGAGATTAAATTATGGAAATTATTTTTATCAAAATGAAAATGACTTCGAAAACTAACAAAAAATAGCTAATTTTATTTGGCGGAGGAAGAGGGATTCGAACCCTCGCATCTTTTTAGATCTACACGCTTTCCAAGCGTGCCTCTTCGTCCACTTGAGTATTCCTCCAAAAATCCAAAAACTATAAAAGTTTAATTAGATTTATGATTTAATTATTAGCCGCAAAAGCAAAAGCATTCTTGCTGATCGTCTTTATATTGGTTAGTTTTGTTTTGTTTTAAACGCAAAACATCTTGAGCAATAGCAAGTTCTTCGTTGGTAGGAATGACAAAAGCTTTAATGGTAGAATCAGGAGTTGTAATAAGTTCTTGTTTGCCTTTAACTTTGTTTTTTTCTTCGTCTAACTTAATTCCTAAAACTGATAAACGTTTAATAATTTCGGAACGAAAAAAAGAAGAATTTTCGCCAATACCAGCTGTAAATACTAAAGCATCAATTCCTTTTAATAATACGTAATAACTAGCAATATAATCAACTATGCGCTTAACTTGGATGTCGTGTGATAAAATAGCTTGCTGGTTGCCTTCTTTAATGCTTGCCAAAATATCACGAGTGTCATTAGAAATACCTGATACTCCTAAATAACCTGATTTTTTATTCAAATCATCGATAACACAAGCAACAGTTTTGTTTTCTTTTTCAGATATAAATTTCACTACTGCAGGATCAATATTTCCACTACGAGTTCCCATAGGAACCCCTTCTAAGGGAGTGAAACCCATAGAAGTATCAACTGATTTACCAGAATCCACTGCACACAAAGAAACGCCGTTGCCAGCATGACAAATAATGATTTTGGCGTTGTCTTTAGCCAAAATTTGTTGCATTTGCTCAGTTACGTATTTATAAGATGTACCATGAGCTCCGTATTTTCTAATTTGGTATTTTTGGTACCAGTAATAAGGAGTGGCATATAAAAAATTAACTGCGGGCATGCTTTGGTGAAAAGTAGTATCAAAAACAGCTACTTGAAAAGTTTGAGGAAGTACTTTTTGAAAAGCTTTAATACTTATTATGTTTGCGGGATTGTGTAAGGGTGCTAGGTCGCATAAACTTTCAATTTGAGCAAGGGTTTTTTCAGTTAAAACGGCAGAATCACTAAATATTTCTCCACCTTGAACTACGCGGTGCCCTACTCCTTCTATTTCTTCCAAAGCATTAATAACTTTTTTTTGAATCAAAGCATCTAGCAATAACTCTACCGCTGTTTGATGGTTTGGCACTTCTAATACTTGTTTGTCTTTTTTGTCTTTGGTCTTCATTGTTAAAACAGCTTGATTGCTGCCAATTCTTTCAAATAAAACTGAAACAATTACTTCTTGTTGTGGCATTTCTAATAATTGAAATTTTAAAGAAGAACTACCAGAATTTACCGACATAATTTTCATATATTTTTCTCCGATTTTTGATGTATAATAATTTATTTTTTGTTTATATATTATTTTTTTGGTTGAGTTTGTTTTAATTATTTGTTATTTGATTTATTTTTTATTAATTTTTTGGTAAAATTTCAAGCAAACAATATATTCCCCAAGCATGAAAACAAGTTCCTGCAATAACAAAAAGATGCCAAATAAAATGAAAATATTTTTTATTATCTTTAATATAAAAATAGATGCCTAAACTGTAAAAAACACCACCAAGTAAAACGAAATAAAAAATATTGGTTTCCCACATTGCAGGCACTAACAAAAGCCCACTCCAACCAAGCAAAGCATAAAAGATTAAATGAATAATTTTTCCTTTATTCATCCAAAAAACTTTGCATATGATACCTGAAAAAACTAAAATACATTGGCAAACAAAAAAGAATTGTCCTTTGGAAATTGGCACACTTGCTAAAGCAAATAAGGGTTTTTGTAATTCTGGCAAAAGTAACAAAATAGGGGTAAAAGTTCCCCAAATTAATAAATAAATACTAATATGATCTGTCTTTTGAAAAAAATTATGAGCTTTGGTAAAGGATAAAGAATGATACAAAGTACTCATCAAATAAAGAATAATCATCGATATGCTAAAAACAAGCACAATATAACCGTTAGGATTTGACATTGAAGAGGTTTTAAGACAAAAACAAACAAGAATAAAAAATCCTAAAGGAATCATTAAACCATGGGAAATGGCGTTGGCAATTTCTTCACCCAAAGTTTGTTTATCACTTGGTTTAGTAGAACATTTCAGAATAAAACTCCCTTCTTGCTTGGAATATGCAGCAATTAATGAAATTATAAAAAGTTTAGAAATTATACAAATTATAAGAAAAAATAAGGAAAATAAGGAAAATAAGGAAAATAAGGAAACATTTAAAAAATAATAATTCATTTTATTAAATAATTTATAAATTAGATTAAATTGTAATAAAAACTAATTCTTATATATTCTATCACATAAAAGTAGTTGTTAAACTAAATTTGGTAAATTGACAAAAGACAAATATATGGAGTTTCACAACATGCTTCAAAATATAATAATGTATGGTCAGCAAATAAGGTTATAATATTTAAGGAAACTGAGTTTCCATAGAAAAGGAATATTTTTAATGAAATCTATTCAAACTAAATACTACAAGTATTTAATAATTATAACATTTATTATCGCACTAATGATTTTGTTATCTGCAATTATTTTTATTAATCAAAAAAATAAATCCGCCCCTAAGGCAAAATTAAGCCAACCCCTTCCTGAAATCAAAACCACTCACAAGACAAATATTATTGAACATTATTTAGGTCTAAATCCTAATTTAGAAAATTTAAAAAAAGAATTTAGAAAAATAAACCCTGATTGGAACCAAGAAGTTTTTGCTTATAATTATCATATGCTTTCTAAAAATAATGCAAATCAAAAAATTACTGATGCTATCCAAAACAAAATTTTTGCTATTTTTTTAAACTTTAATGATGAAAAAATTACATCATATCAAACTCAAAATAATCTTTTAGATGCCTTAAAGCAAAATCAAAACAATAAAATTCATATTTTTTGGAAAAAAGAAAAACCAAATCCCACTCTTATATTAACTTTTCAAGACCAATTATTGCATAACATAAATAAATGGCAACAAACGGCAACAAATATTTTTGATAAATTACAAACCTATATTAATGATATAGATCAAATATTAAAAAAACCACTAACACCACTTGAAAAAAATAAAATTGTAATTGATATGAATACAGGCAAATGCAAAATCACAGAAATTAAAGATTTTATAAAACAAAATTTGATGGCTAATTCAAATGCCAAACTTGAATCTGATCCAGAACAAAATATTTTAATAAAAAAATTAAGGAAACAATCTTTTAATTTAATGGAATTGAGAACAAAATTCCAAACTCTCCAAAAAATATCTCAAAAAATATCTCAAAATGTCAATATAACTACCATATTTCAAAAAGATATGCAAGAATTAGAAAACCTTATAAAAACAACTATATTAGAAATTATAAATGAATCTGATAAATTAAATATATAATTTTCATAAATAACTAATGATTTTTTTTATACATTTTTTTCTTCAATTCTTCCAAAATTTGTTCTACAATAGCTTTAACTTGAGGATTGACAAAAAGAATCTGATTTTTAACTTCAAAATAAGTTTTTTACTACAATTTTCTAAATACACAATTTTTAATTTATCAATATTAACTTTTTTCTAACATTCTTCTAATTTTTTGTTTCTTTGGCTTGTTTTTTAACTATGAATAT
>NZ_MAPF01000059.1:0-12645 GCF_002554195.1 New Jersey aster yellows phytoplasma
GCATTTAAGCTTTTATTTTAATCTTTTAGGCAAAATTTTGTCTTTACCATATTTTTTTACTTTTTTTGTCTTTATAAAAATATTTTACAACTTTTCAAATAACTTTTAAATATTTTGTAATTATTTTTAATATATTGCATCATTTACATTTTGGATATATTTTAAATATTTTTAATCATAAAAAGGAGACAAAATTCATTATTAATCATTTGCAAAATCAAAAAACTAATATTTTATCACAAAAACTCCAAATTCAAATTATTTTGTATTTTTTGCATTTATATAACATCAATAACATTATTAATTGGATTAGTTTATTTGCAATTTAGAAATCAAAGACTAAATCATAAAGTTTTCAATGAAACAGTAGCTATTAATGAACCTCAAATCCAAACTCTCAAAAAATATAAAAAAACTCACCCAAACAAAATAAAGGGGGTAAGTGGGACAAAACTTTAAAAAAGGGAATAGAATTTGTATCTGTAATACAAAAACCTACTTTAATGACTCACAAAAAATACATTTTTTATGAAAACAAACCAAATATTGCAAATTTATAATCTATTCCCGAATTAACTAATGTTCAAATATTAGAACAAATAATAAAACCCCAAAAATTAATCAAATACAAAAGAACTTGATTTGTTTAAACAAAAAAACAACCATTTTCAAGAACCTTTGGATTCGCAATGAATTAAATTATTGCAAAATCCTTTTAATAAATGGCAAAAAACCTTTAAACAAAATAGATATTTTACTCAAATCCAAATAATACAAGATAACAATGCTATTTTTTGCTTATTTTTTAACAAAAATATTGAAATTACCCTTAGAAAAAATAAATAAGGTTATAATTATGGAATATAACAGTAATCAAAAAAAAATTAATTCAAGACAAAGAGATTTTTTTAGGTAATTTAATATTAAGCATTTATCAAAAGCAATTTAACTGTAAAGAAAGTTTTAATTTATACTTTAATCCTGTAAGAAAAACTTTATCTATTTATAAAAAAAATATAACATATTATAAATAGCTTACAATTTTGAGCAATAAAATATTGTAGTTCCAACAGCAACAAAAAAAACAGATATAATTAGAAAAAAACACATTAATCACAATCAAACAAACCCCAAAGAGACTTTTTACAGTCTCTTTTTTTATTAAACCCAAATAATTTATAATTTTGTTATAATTGAAGTATCAAACACACAAAAAACCAAAGCAATAAGGAAAGCAAGGATAAAACATTGATAGCTGAAATAATTATAGATATAAAAACTACATATCAAGGAATCAACAAACCTTTTGATTATTTGGTACCACCACATTTTGAAAAGATAATCCAAAGGGCAATGAGAGTTGTTGTTCCTTTTGGTAATGCTAATTTACAACGCTTAGGCTACATTATCAATTTAAAAGAAAATAGCCAATTTAATAACAACTTAAAAGAAATAATAACTATTTTGGATGAAAATCCTTATTTTGATCAAGAATTTTTTTTATTATCCCAAGAAATGTTAAAAACTCCTTTTATCATTAAAGCTTTAGTTTATAAAACTATTTTCCCCAAAGAATTTGTAAAATCTTTTTTAAAAGAAATTAAAATTATAAATAAGGAGTTGTTGCCTGAAAATCTCAAAGGTTTTTTTCACAAACAAAAATGAAATTTTTTTAAATCCGAAAAACAAATCCCAAGAAAAACTGTTAGAACATTTCACAAAAATATCTAAGAAAAAAATTGTCATAATCAAAGATATTTTACAACTTAAAGAAAAAAACACTGAAAAAAAATATGCATTTACCACCTTAATCCACAATCAAGCGAACAAAAAGACAAAAAATTAACACCCAAACAAAAAGATTTTATTGAAAAATTAAAACAATTAAAGCCTTTGAAAAAATTATATAAAACACACTCAAATGAAATCAAACATAGCAAACAAAAAATAGAAATTCAAGAAATCACAAGAAAAAAAGCCTTAGAATTAACTTCGAACAGCATTATTCAATCCTTAATCCGCAAAAAGCTTATTTTACAAACAGAAAAAAAATAAGTATAATTTTGAATCACAACTTTGATTTGCTTGCAGAAGACAAAAAAATAATTTTGAATGAAGAGCAAAAACAAATATTGCAAAAAATAAATATTAACTATCATAAGACTTATCTTTTGCACGGAAAAACAGGAACAGGAAAAACTGAAATTTATCTCCATTTAATTACAAAAGTTCTCAATCAAAATAAGCAAGTTTTATTATTGGTACCCGAATTAATGTTAATAGCTCCTTTAATGCAACGCCTCCAAGCCAAATTTACAAAAAAAATATAGCTATTTTGCATAGTTATTTAAGTCCCAAAGAACATTTAGACCAATTCTTAAAAATTAAAGAACAACAAGCCTACATTGTTTTGGGAACTCGTAGTGCTATTTTTGCTCCTTTAAATAATTTAGGAATTATTATTATTGACGAAGAACACGAAGAGGCTTTAATAGAAAAAGAACGCGCCACTTATGATGCAAGAATCTTAGCACAAATAAGGGCTAAATACCACAAAATTCCTTTAATTTTAGGAAGCGCTACTCCTTCTTTGGAAAGTCATTATCAAGTTTTACAACAAAATTATCAACTTTTAAGCCTTACCAAAAGAGTTTTAATTGATGATTTTCCGCCCATAGAACTTGTTGACATGAAAGAAGAATTAAAAAAAGGTAATTTAGAACCTTTTTCCCAAAACCTCAAAAATGCCTTAAAGGAAGTTATAGCCAAACAACAACAAGCCATTTTATTTATCAACACCAAAGGTTTTGCGCCATTTGTTTTATGCCGTTTTTGCGGGTTTGTCCCCAAATGCCATAAATGCAATAATAGCCTTACTTTTTATCTAAAACAAGAGCTATTAAAATGTAGTCATTGTAA
This sequence comes from New Jersey aster yellows phytoplasma, assembly GCF_002554195.1. Lineage (NCBI taxonomy): Bacteria > Bacillati > Mycoplasmatota > Mollicutes > Acholeplasmatales > Acholeplasmataceae > Candidatus Phytoplasma > New Jersey aster yellows phytoplasma. The sequence goes on from NZ_MAPF01000059.1 coordinate 2,920, forward strand.
CTATAAAGAGCAATTTACAAAAAAATGCAGACGCTGTTCCAAAGAACAAATAAAAGAAGTTGGCGTTGGTATCGAATACATCGAAGCTTATATCAAAAAAGAATTTTTGCATGCAAGGCTTATCAAATTTGATTCAGATACTATAACAAAAATTAGTCAATACGAAAAATTATGGAACGATTTTAATCAAGAAAAAGCAGATATTTTGTTAGGAACTCAAATGATTGCCAAAGGGCTTGACTTTCACAAAGTTACTTTAGTAGGTATTTTAATGGCAGATTCTTTACTCAAAATTCCTAGTTTTAAAGGCTCAGAAAAAACCTTTCAATTAATCATTCAAGCAGCAGGACGTTGTGGCAGAAAAGAACAAGGAAAAGTAATTGTGCAAAGCTATAATGTAGATCATTTTGCAATTAATGCAGCAGTTAAATATGAAGAAAAGGGGTTTTTGAGAAAACTTTTAGAAGAAAGAAAAATGTCACAAAACCCTCCATTTGGATACCTGAGCCAAATTTTAATCTCTCATAAAGATTTTAAAAAAACTTTTAATATTGCTTACCGAATCAAAGGCGCATTGGCAAATCGCTTTTCGCAAAAGATAACTGTTTTAGGTCCTGTTTTGTCACTTATTCCTAAAAAAAATAACCGTTATCGCTGTTTATTGACACTAAAATATAACATTTGGCCTTTGGATCTAGATTTTATTTTGGAAAACAACATTCACCAAGATGCTTTAATTGTTTTTGATAGGTTCAACAATTTATTGTAAACAAATTATAAAAGCAAAAGATAAATTAAATTTACATTGAGGAAAGAAAAAACAACATCCAAACAAAATTACCATTCTTTTTTATTGCTTTTTAATTGCCATTAACAAAAAAATATGTACTTAAAAAAACCAGAAAAAACAATACAAAATCAACAATTATTTTATTGTATAAATTGACATTTTTTATTATTTATGTTAAAATGAAATTAGTTAGTTATTAAAAATATAAATTAAAAGCGAGGTATTATTTCAAAAACATATGGACGATAGTGATAGTATAAAATTTATCACAATAAAGATCTTTGAAAAAAAGACGTTTTTGGATAAAAAAAATTTAGCAAATAAAAAATTATGCATTAATGCCAAAAGGGGTTTTTTCTTATGAATCCGATAATCATATTGATTATTTTAATCGCATTAAATGCTTTTTTTGCAGCTTGCGAAATATCTTTTATTTCTACTAACGAAAGCAAAATTGAATTAGATATTAGAAAGGGCAATAAAAATGCTTTAAGAGTAAAAAAAATCAAAGCCAAACCAACCACTTTTTTATCAGTAATTCAAATTATGATTCACATCATTACTTTTTTTCAAGGAAATATTGTAACATCTTATTTTCTAAGAGAGAAAGAGGGTCATTTTTCATTACATAAAATTGGAATTGAGGCTTTAATTATTACTCTTTCTATTATTTTTGGAGAATTAATTCCTAAACGCATAGCAATGCATGCGCCTTCTAAAATTGCTTATTTTTTTCTGGTTCTATTTCCTTAATTGCTTGGTTAATTACGCCTTTAGTTTGGGTTTTGACTCAAGTAAGTAATCTTTTTCTTATTGTTTTCGGACTAAATCCTAACAAAAATAGCATACAAATTTCGGAAGACGAACTACGATTGATGTTAATTTCAAGTTATCAAAAAGGCATAATTGACAAAGATGAAAATAAAATGATTCAAAATATTTTTGAATTTGATCACACAAACATTTTTGAAGTAATGCGTCACCGCACTGAAGTAGTTGCAATTGATGTTGAAATTACCAAAAAAGAATTAATTAAAACTATCCAAAATGAAAAATACACACGTTTCCCAGTTTATGAAAATAGTATTGATAATATTATAGGAATTTTACATATTAAAGATATTTTTAATTATTTAATGTCCTCAAACACAAATAAAATTTTTGATTTGAAAAAATTCATTAGAAAACCTTATTTAGTGCAAGATGCCCAAAATACTAGAGAAATATTTCGCGAAATGAAAAAAAACAAAACCCATATGGCAATAGTAATTGACGAATATGGTGGCACAGCTGGAATAATTACTTTTGAAGATTTAATTGAAGAGATTTTAGGTGAAATTTCTGACGAATACGACAACGAAGAGCTAATGATCAAAGAAGTTGCCAAAAATGAATATATTGTCAATGGATTTGCTGATTTAGAAGAAGTCGCAGAAACAATTAAATTAGAATTTAACACTGAAGATTACGACACTTTAAGTGGTTTTTTAATAGGAAAATTGGGAAGATGCCCCAACCAAAATGACAAAAATACCGAAATCATTTACAAGAATTTTAAATTTAAAATCTTAAAACACAATGATAAAGTAATTTCTCAAATCAAAATCTCAAAAATAGATTTACAAAAATAAAATAAAAAAAGCAAATATTTTCATATTTGCTCTTTTTTATACCTTTATAAGTTTGTTCAATTAAAAAATCATTTATTTTCAAATAAATAATAATGAGTAGTAAAAATCAATGTTTAGAATTATAACCATTCATCAAAATATTAAAATCCACATCTTGAATAAAATTAAATATAATTTTATTAATAATATCAATGTTTTTTAAAATGTTTTTTTGACTACTTGCATTTACAGGCGTTAAAAGATATTGATCCAAAGGCATACAAGAATCTAAACTAACTCCTATTTTTAACCTTTTAAATTGTTTAGTGCATAAACGATCAATAATATTTCTTAATCCGTTATGCCCTCCATGACCACCTTGCATTTTTAACTTTAATTTTCCTTCATCCAAATAAATATCATCTACAATGACTAAAATATTTTCTATCTTAATGCGATATTTATTTATAATTTTTTTCACCACTTCGCCTGACAAATTCATATAAGTTTGTGGTTTAATCAATAATGTTTGATGATTATTAAAGTTAATTTGATAAATATGGGCATTTGTGTCTTCCTTCAAGGTTTGATATTTATTTTGACTTAAAAAAGAATCAACAACAACAAAACCAATATTATGACGAGTATTTAAAAATTTTTTACCTGGATTGCCCAAACCTACAATAAGTTTCATCGTTTGTCCTTTCTTTTTTGTGTTTTATTATTTCATTTTGTTATTTATGATAAGAAAAAGCAAAAACTGTTTACAAATTTAATTTTGCAATTGTATATTTGAATTATTTTACTAATTACATTATTTTTTCTTTTTGAATTGAACAAAGAAAAGCGGTTTTATTTTTTGTATTTTGTGCGCAAATTATTTTTAATAACGAAGATAACAAAATACCAACGGCAATAAAGAAAAAAGATGCTTTCATTAAAGCATCTCTTATATAAATTATTGAAACAAATAGCAAAGAAAGAAATTATTTATTAATATCTTTTAAAATATTTTCTATACGACGCCCATAAGATAAAGATTTATCATATTTAAAAACTAAATCAGGGATTTTACGAAAATTTTTAATTTTTTTAGCTAATTCGAACCGAATAACAACTTTATTTTGTTCAATAGTTTCTTCTGTTAATTTCAAAACAGCTGGATCATCGCTTAAAATAGTATAATAAACATTAGCAAAAGACAAGTCTTTTGTTACTTTAACATCAGTTAAATTAATATATCCTATTTGTTCGTCTTGAATAACATCATTAATTAAAACCAATTCTTTTTGAATTAGACTGGATAGCCTTTCAGATGTTGTTACCATTTTTTATTCCTCTACTTTGCTTAGTTTAGATGTTTCTATTATATCATTAATTTCAAAATCATTAAAACCATCAAGTAAAATGCCGCACTCATGACCTTGTTTGGCAGATTTAATGTTATCTTTGAGATGTTTTAAGGATGTAATTTTGCCTTTAAATAAAACTTCATCATTGCGCATCACTTTAGCAAAATCGCTATTATTGACAATGCCTTGTGTCACATAACAACCAGCAATATTACCAACTTTACTGATATTAAAAATTTTTCTTACTTCTACTTTGCCAGTAACCACTTCTTCAAAAGTAGGCTTAATCATAGATTTTAATTTTTGTTCAATATCTTCAATAATGCGATAAATAACATTATGAATAGTAATTTTTACTTCTTGTATTTGAGCAGATTTAAGTGTAGAAAAAGCAGGTTTGATATTGAAGCCTATTAACAAACTGTCTGATGATTTGGCAAAAGCAATATCTTTTTCTGTGATTGTTCCAACAGCAGCGCGCAAAAGTTGCACTTTAAGATCGGATACTTTAATTTTGTCAATCATACCTTGAAGCGCTTCCAAACTGCCTTGAGTATCGGCTTTTAAAATGATATTTAGTTCTTGAGGTTTTTCGGTTTCTAAGTCTTGTAAAATATCTTCTAAATTAAGAGGAGAAGGGGGTTTAGCTAAAGTTTCTTTAGTTTTGGTTTTTTTTCAGATACAATTTGTCGTGCTTGTTTTTCATTAGAAACGGCATAAAAAATATCTCCTGCTTGAGGAACTTCTTTTAATCCTGAAACTCGCACAGGTTGCGAAGGTAAGGCTTTGGTTGGTGTTTTTTTATTTTCATCTTCCATGGAACGAATTTTCCCATAAGAAGTTCCAGCAACAACGATATCGCCTACTTTGAGGTTTCCATCACTTATAATAAAAGTAGCCACAGGACCTAAAGATTTATCAAGGCTTGCCTCAATAACTGTTCCTTTAGCTTTTTGATCGGGATTAGTTTGTAAATTTTGGATTTCACTAAATAAAAGAATAATTTCTAATATTTTTTCCAAACCTTCTCTTTTTAAAGCAGAAATAGCAATATAAGGAGTAGTGCCGCCCCATTCTTCAGGTAATAAATCATAACTAGATAATTCTTGCATAATTTGTTGTGTTTTATTGTTGGGTTTATCAACTTTATTTAAAGCAACAATAATAGGAATTTGGGCTTTTTGGGCGTGTTTCAAAGCTTCTAAGGTTTGTGGTTTGACACAATCATCAACTGCTACTACCAAAATACAAATATCAGTAATTTTAGCTCCTCTAGCTCTCATCTTATCAAAAGCTTCATGTCCTGGAGTATCAATAAAAGTTATTTTATTGCCTTGGTATTCAACTTGATAAGCTCCTATGTGTTGTGTAATGCCTCCAAATTCTTGATCAACTACACGAGTTTTTCGAATGGCATCTAATAGGGTTGTTTTACCGTGGTCAACATGTCCCATAATAGTTACAATAGGAGGTGTTTTTTGCAAATTAAGTTTTTGATTGGGCTTGGCTTGGAGTTTGGATTTAGTTAGTGGAGGCTTTTGTGGTTGAAGTTGTGGTGGTGTTTGTTCTTTTTGGGGTTCAATTACTTTAATATTGTATTCTTTGGCTAAAAGTTCAACAATATCTTTTTCTAAGGTTTGGTTAACATCTGCTTTAAGCCCTAATTGTAATAACTTTTTAATTAAAACAGCACTGGTAATGCCAAAAACTTGAGCGATTTGAAAAACTTTGTCTTGGGGATTAAAAACATAGTTTTTACTAGCAAAATCGTTTTGAAAATCTGTTTTATTAGATAATTTAGGGGTAGTTTTGGATGAATTTTCATTATTTGTTTTTTTGTTAAGGGTCATTTAAATCCCTCCTTTAATTTTAATAATTTTGAATGCATGAAAATAAAAAATTACAACATAAAAAAATAAATTTGGACAAAATAATAAAGTGTGAAGTAAACAAAAATATTAAAAAGATGGAAAAAATGAATAAATATAAAAATGTTTACTAAGTTTTTGAAGCAATTAATTTTAAAAGGATTTGATATATTTCTTCAGGAACTTGGGTTTTGAGTTTTTTATCTAAAAGTTTCTTTTTTTGCGACAAAATAACATATTCAGGTTTTAAGGTTAGATATGCCCCTCTTCCTTGAAGTGCTAAATTAAAATCAACAGATACTTTTCCTTGTTTAGTACTATTTATTCTGATCATTTTTTTGATATCTTGAATTTTTTTAGAAACTATACAAGTGCGTAAAACAGTCATTACAATTAAATTAATCCTTCTATTTGGGCTTGATCTAAGGTTTTGATATCAATATTCCACTTAGTTACTTCCACTGCTAATTTAACATTTTTACCTAATTTACCAATTGCTAAAGAAAACTGGTCGTCAGGTACAATTGCAAGAGCGCATTTGTTAATGTCGTCTTTGATGACAACTTGAAGGCATGAAGCAGGTTTAAGGGCATTTGCAATAAGTTCTTGGGGATCGTCGCTCCAAATAAATAAATCAATTTTTTCGCCTTTAAGGATTTTGATAACATTTTTAATACGGTTGCTTCTTTCGCCAATACAAGAGCCAATTGCATCTATTTGAGCATCACAAGAAAATAAACCAATTTTAGTGCGTTCGCCAGAAATGCGGGCAACACCTGCAATTTTAACGATGCCTTCTTGGATTTCAGGAATATTTTCTTCTAACACTTTAACTACAAGTCCAACATGATTACAACTGACAAAAATCTTAGGCCATTTGGTAGTTTTTTTACTTCTGACAAAAAAACTTGAATTCTTTCACCTACTTGCATTTCATTATTTGAAGCAATTTCTTTTTTAGGAAGTAAGGTAGTAATTTCTTTTTCTAATTCCAAATTATAAAATTTGTCGTTTTCTGAAATAATTTTAGCACTAATTAATTTGCCTTCTTGTTGTTTAAAAAAATTATAAATGTTTTCTCTTTTCTTTTTGGTAAGTTCTTCGTTAAATTGATTTTTAAATTCTTTGACAGCGTATAGATTAAAATCTTTAGGATCAACTTTAATATCAATTACTTGACCTATTTTAGCATGAGGCTTGATTTGTTGAGCTTCTTCAAGAGTAATGGGAGTTGACTCTTTTAAATTAATAGTGCTGATAGTAGCTTCGTCAGCTACCAAAAATTGTTTATATAAAATAATTTCACTTTTGTCTTCTTTTAAATGGATTTTACAACTTTTAACTTTATGATTTTTTTTGCAACCAGAAATCAATCCTTTAGCAAAAGCATCAATAACTTGGTCTTTATCTAAACCACTTTCTTGAGCGATTTTATCTAAAAGTTTAAAAAAATTCTTACTAATCAAATGATACCTCCTAGTAAATGCATCTTGTTAGGTTTGGGGAACGTTTAACATTAACAAACGCAACCAACTAAAACTAGATACAAAATAAAAAAACAGTGATTTTTTACAAGCACCATTTTTTATCTTTTGATGAAAAAATAACTCATAATATAATTATATCATTTCCCAAGGCAAATAACAATTTTTTATGCATACTTAAGGAATTTTGTGAATAAAAAGTAGATAAAAATAATAAATTTGGCTATTGGACAATATCTTTAGGAGTTAAATATAAGAAATTAGTTTTTTGGTTTTACCAATAAGTCCTTTCAAAATTTTTACCATTACCCAAGTATCTTGTTTGCAATATTGTTCTAAGGCTTGAAATTGCGCTTGAAATTTTAAAGGAGACATTTGAGGAAGTTGAATGTAAGTTAAAAAAGCCTCAATACCATTTTGAATAACTAAATTTTGATAATTCAGATTGCAAAATAAAGGAGTAATTTTTTTGATAGAAAAAGAGCCTTGTAAATGGGGATGATAAAAATTAATGCCTGCGGCTTGTTCGGAATCAAATCCTAGGTTTTGATAAAAAGTTTTGCTGCCTTTTAGAATGTCTTTAAGGTCAAAAATACGCGCAATAAGATTTTGGATTTGGAAGGAATATTCAGGAAAAAGCAAAGATAATTCTTGAAGCCGTGTTTTTTCAAAAGCTTTATGATAAACAATAATGGAACCTCCATCATCTAAAATGGCATTGGTTAGTTTTTCTAATAAGGTTTTTCTGTGATCAGAGTGATTGGGTGCCAAAAAAGAAACGTGATTTTTATCTTTATCGCACAAACCAGGGGCTTTTTCAATGTGAAGTGAAAATTGAAATAAGGATTGAGTGTAGGGTTTTTCGCCCTTAAATCTAGGAAAAGGAGAAGGAAAAGCTTCAAAATCTAAATAATAAAGAGGATATTTTAAGGTTTGCAAACCTGCTTTAATCTTATCAAAACAATAATAAGGAATCTTTTTTTGGGTAACTTTTTGTTGCACTTTATTATCAAAACGATTCAACCAAGCAAAAGGGATATCAAAAACATGATAATATTGTTGCAAAATTAACTGTTGTATTTCGTATTTTTGTTTTTTTGGGAGTCAAAAAAACCTAAATGATTATAAAAATAAGTAAAAATACTATCTTTAGAAGGGATGTTTTCATAAAAATGAAGGATTTTTTCGGGCAACAAATAAGAAGCAAAAGTGCTTTTGGGCTTGGAAGTTTTGGAAGACAAATAAGAAATTAAAAGATTGGCATCATTTTCTAATATTTGAGTTACTTGTTGAGTAATCAAAGTCAAATCAATAAAAGTAAGCAAGCTAGGATCCAAAGACTTATTGCAACTTCTTTTGTCATCCAAAACATAATCCGAATTAAGAACTACCAAATAATACTCTATTTTTTTCTTTTTTTGTGCCTCAGTTAAATTATTTTCAATTACCCATCTTTGATAAGTTAAATCATAGATGTATTTTCCTTCTTCTGATTCAGGATTAAAAAAAGTTTGCATTTTTTTTGATAAGATAGATTTCCTTGATTGGAAACCTTGAAAAAAGGCGATAAAGTGTTAGGGTTTGTATAATGGAAAAAAGGCATTTTTTCTTTGTTATCATTTACAAATTGCAATTTTAAAAATTTTTTGCTAGTAGTAGTTTTAGTTTCAAAAATACGAATAGTGGTTTGGTCTTCTTGATATCCATCTAAAAAACAATAAAATTGATATCCTTGTTTATTCATTTGAAACTTTTTTTGTTGATGAGTTTCCAAAGAAAAAATAACTTCTCCTGGAAAATGTTTTTCCAAATAAGAACTTACCAAAAGCTCTAATTGTTTGTAATAAGGTTGCATAATGGCTAAATGTTTTTGGTTTAAAAAAGCTTGATATTCTTCTTGCTCACTTAGATTTTCTTGTAAAAAAGCAAGTTTTTTAGCATAAGTTTCTTCTTTAATTAAATCTTTGAGTTCATTGGAAAAATCCAAAAGAAACTGAGATTTATTTTGATACAAAAACTTAAAATTCAAATATTTTAAAACTTTTAAAACTTAATAAAACGAGTTTTAGAAATTTTCATTCATATGTCCTTAATTATTGTCTAATTTGATATCTGCATAAAAGCAAAAAATACAAAATATTAATCAATTTGATTTTGTTTAATTGTTTTTTTACTCATTAAAAAATACAAGAGTTATTGTTTTTTATTAAAGTTTTTTAATGTTTTTTGAATACGCAATTTAGCATTAAAATCTTTTAAAGCATTTCTTTTATCATGTTTTTTCTTGCCTTTAGCTAAGGCAATTTCTAATTTAACTAAATTTTTATTAAAATAAACTTTCAAAGGAATAACAGACAATTTTTCAGTTTTGATTTTTTTTTGAATTTGGATAATTTCATATTTTTGCAACAAAAGCTTTTTAGTTCTATTTTCATCATATACCAAACAACAACTAAAAGGATATTTTAAAATAGTCATATTCACTATAAAAACTTCTTCATTTTTGATATGAATATAGGAGTTTAATAAATTAATTTTTCCTATTCTAATTGATTTTACTTCACTCCCTAATAATTTAATTCCTGCTTGATATTTTTTTTTTCTAAAGAATAATCATAAAAT
>NZ_MAPF01000060.1:0-31267 GCF_002554195.1 New Jersey aster yellows phytoplasma
AATACAATAATCAAATTTGAGTTAGTAAGTATTGTTTCAAAAATAATTTTGTTGTAAAGTAAATATTTATAACCAATATTATTGTGAAATCTTGTTTTCTTTTTTAAACACTTTAATCAAATATTTAATTACAATTGAGTCTTATCAAAACTAAAAAATCATTTTTTCAAAAAATAAATTTTATTTGCAAAAATATAAGAAGGCCCTTATTGCTTTTTTTCTTTCTTTAAAGAAGGTTTAATAACTTTTTGATAAGTTAAAAGACTTGTTTCAATAGCACTAAATGCTGATTGTTTATCTTGTATAGCTTCAATAACTACTTTTTTCTTTTCTAAAGTTTTGTAATTTTCAAAAAAATGCTTAATTTCTGCAATCATGGGCAAAGGCATATCTTTTAAATCTTGTAAATGAGAAAAATGCTTATCAAAAACAGGAACTGCAATTACTTTTTCATCTAATTCATTATTATCAATCATTTTAATTACTCCTAAAGGACGACATTTTACCAAAGTCATAGGATCTAGGATTTCTTGAGATAACACCAAAACATCTAAAGGATCGTTGTCTTCACAATGAGTTAAAGGAACAAAACCATAATTAATCGGATAACGAAAAGCAGTTGTCAAAAAACGATCAAGCAACAAAAGACCTGTTTCTTTATCAATCTCATATTTTTTTTACTTCCTTGAGAAATTTCAATAACTACTATAAACTCTTCTTTAGTAATTCTTTCGGGATTAATATCATGTAATATATTCATTTTTAAACCTCTTTATTATTTTATTTATTTTATAATTTTTTTGCAATGAAATCTTTTTTCTTTGGTAATTACAAAAGATACATTAAAATGCTTCCTGCAACTGCAACATTTAGGCTTTCGACATTTTGGGTGAAAATATTTACAAAATAATCAGAAAGGCCTTCTGTTTCCGAAGAAATCCCTTGCCCTTCATTACCTAAAACTAATACTTTTTTAGGATGTTTTTTAGCATCTTTTATAGTAATATTGGATTTTTGGGGAAAAGCACTAAAAATAGAATAGTTTTGTTCTTTAACTTCTTCTAAAAAAGATTTGGTACTTCCTCTTTTTAAGGAAAGCGAAAATAAGGCACCTTGACTTGATCTAATGGTTTTTTCATGATAAAAATCAGCACTATGAAAACTGGCAAAAACTTGATTAAACCCAAAAGCACTAGCAGAACGCATTAAAACTCCTAAATTAGCAGGGTCTTGAATATCATCCAAAACTAAAATTTTATCAGACAATAAATTGTTCTCTGAGATAGGTTTACAAAGAGCCATTTGATCAAAGACAGTTTTAGTTTGAGATAATTCTTTCATCAAAGAAGACTCAATAAAAGTCCCTGGTTTTTCTTCATTAGAAGTAAAAATGGCAACAACAGCGTTATTTTTTTGTGCTTGTTCAATAAGATGATCACCATATACTAAAAATTGTTGATATAAATCGCGATATTTTTTTAATTGTAATTTTTTTAATTTTTTAAAAGTAGAATTTTGTTTCGATGTAATCATAAATTTTCCTTTGATAAAATTGTTCCCTTTTTAAGATCTTTTTAAATATTATTTTATTGTTTTTTTATCTTTTGCATTTTAATATTGACTTACAATAGTTTGCTCTGGATTTTGTTCGCAAAAATGCTTAATTGCTTCTTTTACATCAAAAAAACCATAATCACAGATTTTAAATTGCAAATGTTGGTTTATATTGAGAGTAATTGTATTTTTCAAAGCATCATTTAATAATGCAAAATAATCTATTTTTTGCTCTTCTCTTTTAGTTTTTAGAATAGTTGGTTTAGTGGCAGGATTTTGAGGCAAATAAAGAGTACAACAATCATGAAAAGCACGAATAGAAATATCAAAAGTATCAATTTGTTTAGCTATTTTAATTATTTCATTTTTATCCATAGTAACTAATGGTCTTAAAATAGTCATATTTGTTACTTGAGTAATTGTTTGCATGCTTTCCAAAGTTTGACTTGCTACTTGTCCTACTGATTCGCCATTAATTAAACATAAATGATTTTTTTGACAAGCAAATTGAGAAGCTAAACGATACATCATCCGACGCATAATATTAATGATATAAGAATCTAGAACTGTTTTAGTAATTTTTTCTTGAAAATATCTAAAAGGCACTAAATGCAATTTAATTTGATTACCAAAAGCATAACGACTCAAAACTTTAGCTAAATCAATTACTTTTTGGATTGATTCTAAAGGAGTTAAAGGGCTGGACTCAAAATGTAATAACTCTACTGTAATACCTTTTCTCATTGCTAAATAAGCAGCTACAGGAGAATCAATGCCACCACTCATCAAAACAGTTCCTCTACCTCCAGAAGAAGCAGGAAACCCTCCTAAAGCTTGAGTTTCATCACTTTTCAAATAAAGATAAGTATTTTCTTTTCTAATAATAACATGCAAAATAACTTGAGGATTTTTAACATCAACTATTAATTTGCCTTCAAACTGATTTAAAATTAAAGGAGCAATTTGTTGGGTGATTTCCAAACTTTTTAAAGGAAAGCTTTTATCTTTTCTAGTGGTTTCTATTTTAAAAGAAGTATTTTTTGTAATTTTTTCTTGCAACAACGAACAAGTTTTTTGAACAATATCATCTAATTGTCTGCTTGCTTGACTTACTACAACAAAAGAAGAAATCCCTGATACATAAGACAATCTTTTAAGAATTTCTTTTTCTAAATTTACATCATAAATATATTCTAAATAAGCATAATCATGTTTAAAATACATTTGAACGTTGCAAAGATCTTTAATTTTATTTTGCAATAATTGCCTTAATGTATTAATGAAAGCTTTTTTATTTTTTCTTTTTAAAAATAATTCTCCAAATCTAATTAAAATTTTTTTCTGATACATAAAGTTCCTCACATCAATATTTTGTGTATGAATATTTTTGAATAAATTATATTTAAATATCTTTATACAATTAAAATATTAAAATATAATAACTTTTTACAGATTAATTATAACATGAATACAACTATTTTTGTGATACAACTGCATATTGATAAGTTTTTACCTTGAATACTACAATTATAAATTTATATATCCTCATTTAATAATATATCTTTTTAAAAGGATTGTTTTTCTTCTAATTGTTCCAAAAAATTTATATTTTAATATATTTTTATCTTTTGTGAATTGTGATGTAATCATTGGTGCATTGCTCCTTTTTATTTTTTTATTCTTTGGTTTGGTTTCGGATTGTTTTATCTTTTAGACATTCAACTTGTGAGAGTTTTAAATTTTTTCTGGAGTGATGCCAAAACTTAAACAAATAACATTAAATTTGTTTTTGCTTAATTTGGTTTTTAATTTTTTAAGGAGTAATTCATCATGATTTACTTGTTTTAACCATAATTGATGTGGGTTGAGGTTTCTTATTCTATCGGGATCATAATTTTTTTCTTTGAAAATGATATTATTTGATTTGGTTTTTTGTTGGATTGAAGGTGAGTGACTTTTTCTTATTAGTTCATTGATTGCTGATTTTATGATTGGGGGTTATGTAAGCAATGAAGTCATAACCTAAATCTTGTTAATTATTGAGAGATTTGATTAATCCTAAGAATCCTTCTTAGTACAAATAATCTCTAATTAACAATTTAGGGCAATATTTGAATTTTGAACTATTTTTTTACTAAAGGTAAATGAAGTTCGTTTAAATGATTACAAATTTCTAAATTCTTTTGTTTTTTAAAAAAATCTTTAAATAATTTTTATCTTAACATTTAGCCTTAAAGAGTTTTTAAAAAATAAAAGGTGTCTAAACTTTTGGAACAGCGCAAGATGATTGGTTTTTGTTGGTTCTAGTTAGGTTGGTGGATTTGGGTTTTACTTTTTTTCTTCTTGTTGCTTTCATGCGAAATAAGCTGTTCTAATTAACCCTACTAATAAAAATATTACAAAAAAAATTGTTGTTGTTTTGTTGTTTTGTCATTTTTAAATGTTCTCCTTTTGGTGGTTTTTAGGGTTTATTATTTTTTGATCTTACCTTTATTTTACTCTTTTTTGCGTAAAAATCGCTCAAAAATAGTACTTTTTATCAATAATATATCTTTTTATAAACAAAAAAAAGATTAACTTTTACAAAAGTTAATCTTTCCATATAAAAAAATATTTAATTATAAAATAATCTAAAAATAAAAAGGACTACCACCAATAAATTCTTTTAACAAAGACTCATGAAACACTAAATTAGAATCAAAAGATTTAAAAAAACTTAACAAATTTAAAAAATACTGAGCTTTATCAAAATACTTACTTGTTTCAGGAATTTGTAATAAAAAAGGAATCAAATATGGTTTTAAAACATTAAATTCATAAATTAATTCAGAATTAAAAACAAAATCAGCTTCTTTTTGAATAGGATAAATCCATCTAAACTCCCCTTTTCTCACAGAATCCCAAAACTCAAAAGTCCTTAAAATATTGGTATTCCTAGAAATATAATCTCTTATAGCTCTTCTTAAAAACCTTACATCGGTTAAATGTAAAGGATTGTGTAAATCTAGTGATAATTGATGTTGTGGAGAAATATAGATTTGAAATTTTTGTAATCTTGGAATAAAAGGAGTAAGTTTAGGGTTTATGGCATGCATTCCTTCTACTAAAATAATGTGATTATGGGTTTGAATATCTTTTTGGGTATGACTACGAGTAACAAAATCAAATTGTGGAATAGTAGTTTTTTTACAAGTAAGCAAATCATAGATATTTTGATTAAATAAAGGAATATTTAAGGCATCGATACTTTCAAAATCAAAGGAGGTGCCATCTTTTTCTTTGGGAATATCTTTCAAAGGCAAATAATAATTATCCATAGCAACAATAAAAGTAAAAATTCCTAAAGCTTGTAATTGTAATTGTAATCTTTTAGCAAACGTAGTTTTGCCACTAGAAGAAGGGCCTGAAATATTAATAATTTTAAGATTGGAAACGCGTTTAGCAATTTGGGTGCTTAATTGTTGCAACTGATTTTGATGATTAATTTCTGCAAGATTAATTAAATTGAATTGACTTTGAGCAGTTTGAGCAAATTGATTAATTTGAGAAACATTTTGTATTTGAATAGTTTTTTTAAAAGCCAAACTTTGAGTAAGCATTTGTTCAAATAGAGGCTCTTGTTGAAAAAGAGGAATTTTTTCATCACTAAAAGGAGTTACAAATTGAATAACAAACCCATTTTTATGATAAAATAAATTATATTTATCTAAATAACTAGTGTTAGGAACTAAACCTTGATACATATAATTACAATAATTTTGGCAAAAATAAAGGGTGACAAAGGAAGGATTTTTTTGTTTGAGGAGACTAATTTTATCCCCAAACCCCAAAGATTGATAAATTTGTAAGGCTTTTACAAGAGGCAATTTCTTTTTTGTAATATCTAATTTTTGATATACTAACAAGAGCATTTCTTCTTTGATTTGTTGAAACATTTCTGGCAAAAAAGTAATTTCTTTGGGAAAAGATGCCAAAATACTAGAAGAACTATAATAAGTAAAATGTAATGAAATATTTTCAAAAAGTTTGTAAGATGCCATAGCAACTAAATATCTTAAACTAGCTTCATAAATATTTACAGCCTCAGCGTGCCAAGCGCCTAAAAAAGCAATTTGATTGGTGGGGTCTTGCAATTTAAAGGTAAGTTCTTTTAATTTATTGTTTACTTTGGCAGCATAAACATTTTTAAGGTTTAATTGATTTTTTAAAGTCTCTAAACTAGTGTTTAAAGGAACATTTAAGATGGTTTGATTATAATAAACTTTTAGCACGATTTCCTCTGATACTGATAATATATTAAAAACCTCAATTAAGAGGCCTTTTCCTAAATAAAATTATTGTAATGTTTGTGGATTGCAATAAATAATATTGAAAAATAAAAAAGGTAAAAAATAATTAAAATGTGGGGGCATGAATGAAAAATGATAAAGATTGCAAAAAATAAAAAAGGGTAATTTTTTAAATAAAGCCTTTATCTAATAATTGCTTTCTTAAAATATCTGCTTGGATAAAATCTCTGCATTTTCTTGCATCTTGCCACAAAAAATATGTTTGTAAGTCTTTTTTTGTTGGTTTGTTAAATGGAATTGCAATTACTAAAGTATTTAAAATTAATAATAAAGAGTTTTGAAATTGAGATAACTTATCCAAAATTTGGGTTTGATGGGCTCGTTTAATTATTTGTTCCATTAAATCAATTACTTTATGAGTAGCAAAATCATCTTGCATTAATTGATGAAAAAGCTGCATTATATCTTGGTCTAAGGTTTGACAAAAAAAATGATTAACTTTTAAATAAAATTATTTTAGTTAAAAAATAAGTTATTTTTTTGTATTTTTGTTGAGTTTGTTCCATTAAATCATAACTAAAATTAATTGGCTTACGATAATGAGTACTTAAAATTAAAAACTTTATTATACAAGGATTATATTGCTTTAATAAATCTTTACACCAAATAATATTGCCTAAAGATTTAGACATTTTTTGATTTTGATAATCTAATCTTTCTACATGCATAAAAAAATTAGCTAGTTTTTGATGACTATGGGCATGTGTTTGGGCAATTTCATTTTCGTGATGAGGAAATTTTAAATCTGTTCCTCCTCCATGAATATCCAAAGGCAATTTAAAAAGTTGTTCAATCATAGTTGCACATTCAGTATGCCAACCAGGACGCCCCGCAAACCAAGGGCTTGGGTATGTGATGCCTTGAGAAGTTTTTTTCCACAAAATAAAATCTCCTGGAAATTCTTTTTGGGGGTCTAATTGTTTACGTACATTTTGTTTAAGTTGGGATAAATCTTGTTTTTTGAGTTTACCATAATCAGTGATTTTAGATACACGAAAATATATTCCTTGATCAGTAAAATAAGCAAATCCTTGGTCTAAAAGAGTTTGAATGTATAAAATCATAGAATTGATATATTGAGTAGCTTGGGGTTTAAAATTAATGGTTTGGATATTAAGGGTTTCAAGGAGATTGTTAAAAGATTTAATATACTTATTGGCTAAATCTTTTTCCAAAACTTGGTTTTTAAGCGAAGTTTCAATAATTTTATCATCAATATCAGTAATATTCACTACATAATATACCTTAAATTTAAGCATTTCTAAATATCTTTTCACTGTATCAAAAAAAATTAAAGGTCTAGTGTTTCCTAAATGCAGGTGATTATAGACAGTAGGCCCACAAACATAAATGTTAATTTGGGGCGGATGGTCAGGTTTAAAAAATTCTTTTTTGCGAGTTAAAGAGTTATAAATTTGTAGCATTAAAGAAATCCTTTTTGTTTGGAAAATGGAATAAAGAAAAAAGAAATGATAAGTAAATGAAATTAATTAATATATAAATATTATTTTTCAAATGGAATTAATTAGAATTTTTGGGCTTGTTTTAAAACATAAGATAAATTTTTAAGTACTTGTTTTTTTCCTAACAATTCTAATAAAAGGGCGATACTTGGACCATGCATTTTGCAAGTAGTTCCGATGCGCAAAGCCATAAAAAGTGTTTTTTTAGAAAAATCATTTTGGTTAGCAACTTGTTTAATGGCATTAAAAATAACATCTTTTTTAAATACAATAACATCAAAAACATTATAAAAAGTTTTTAAAATTAGGGTTGTTTGGGGATTAGTTTGTAAAAAAATCGTAGCTTCTTGTGATAAGGAAGGTTTGGTTTGAAAAAAAAGTTGATAAAAGTCTGCTATTTGTTGTATATAATTCATTCTATCTTGAAACAAAGAAACAAATTTAGTCATCCACTCTTTGTCATTTGTAGGAGCAGTTGTAAGAGTTAAATATTTTTTTTGCACAATAAATGATGCAATCACTTCTGGAGTTAATTTTCTTAAATGTTGATTATTCAAATAATCTAATTTAACTGTATCAAACATAGCAGGAGCTTTATTGAGGCGTGCCACATCAAATAAATTAATTAATTCTTGAGGACTTAATATTTCGGTTTGACTTAAAGGACTGAATCCTAACAAAGATAAAAAATTAAATAAGGCTTGTGGCAAGTAGCCTAATTTTTCATATTGTTCAATGAATTGCATAATGTTAGCATCTCTTTTACTTAATTTTTTTTGTTGTCGTTAAGAATTAAAGTCATGTGAGCAAATTGAGGAAGATGCCATTGAAAAGTTTGATAAATCATAATTTGTTTAGGGGTGTTAGTTATGTGTTCTTCTCCGCGAAAAATATGAGAAATCTGCATTAAATGATCGTCAATAACCACTGCAAAATTATAAGAAGGATAGCCGTTTGATTTGATGATAACCCAATCTTCAATTTCTTGACTTTGAAAAGTAAGTTTACCTCTAATTAAATCATCAAAGGAAAAAGTTTGATTGGTAGGAACACGGAATCTTATTGCAAAAGTAGTTGTATTTTCTTGAAATTCTTTGTAAGCGAGACCTTGATCAAGTAGTTTTTGGGCGTATTTTTGGTAAATAGCAAGTCTTTCTGATTGGCGATAAGGTCCAAAAGGCCCTTGGATATCGGGCCCCTCACTCCAATCAATCCCTAACCAACGTAAATTTTTTAATTGAGAAGCCTCGCCGCCTTTAACATTGCGGGAAAAATCGGTGTCTTCGATTCGGATGATAAACTCTCCTTGATTGTGTTTGGCAAACAAATAATTGAATAAAGCAGTACGGGCATTTCCTATATGCAAAAAACCAGTAGGGCTTGGAGCATAACGAACTTTAATTTTTTTCATAGTTACAGTAATGGTTTTCCTTTTAATTTAAAATCGATAAAGGGGAGATGTTGGTTAAAAAATTAAAAAAAGGAACTTTTTTACAAAGTTCTTTTTTGGATTAACGTTTGGAAAATTGTGGTGCTCGACGAGCTTTTTTTAAACCGTATTTTTTGCGCTCTACACAACGAGCATCGCGAGTTAATAAACCAGATTTTTTTAAAATGGCTCTTAATTCTGGAATACTTTCAATTAAAGCGCGGGCAATTCCTAAACGAATAGCGCCTGCTTGAGCTGAAAGTCCTCCACCATTTACATTCACACTTACATCAAAAACTTCTCTTTTTTCAGTTAATTCTAAAGGTTGAATCATTTCTAGACGTGTTGCAGGTAATGGTAAATATTTTTCAAAATCTCTAGTATTGATTGTAATTTTGCCAGTACCATTAGTTAAAATAACTCTTGCCACAGAACTTTTACGACGACCAGTACCAAAATAATTTACTTTTTTCATCTAATTAAACCTCTAAACTTTCTGGTTGTTGAGCTTGATGATTATGTTTTTGTTCGGCATAAACAAATAATTTTTTACCAATTTGTGAACCTAATTTAGTATGAGGAACCATTCCTAAAATTGCTTTTTCAACCATTCTTGTAGGAAATTTAAGCATCATTTCTGAAGCTACAACTTTAGTTAAACCACCAGGATAACCTGAATGTTTGTAGTAAGTTTTTTGTTGCCATTTTTTGCCAGTTAAATTAATGTAGGCAGCATTTATAACAATAACATAATCGCCATTGTCTACATGTGGCGTGTAATGTGTTTTATGTTTTCCTTTTAAAATGGAAGCCACTTTGGTAGCTAATCTACCTAGGATTTTGCCCTTAGCGTCTACTAGGTGCCATTTGGGTTTTACTGTTTTTTTATTAGCCATTAAAGTTTTTTGATTGTTTTTTGGTTGCAATTGTTCTGTCATGGAATTTTCTCCTTATCATTAGTGAAAAAATAGTGATTAATTTTATGTGTGTATTTATGTTTTGTTTGAAAGCGATGAAAACAAAAAAAGAGCTATGAAATATTTTGTAATTTTGATATGAAATAGTCTTAAATTATTATGATATATTAATTTTTTATTTTCAATATTCTCTTAATATTTTACTAAAATAATGTCATTAAGTCAAGTAAAAAAATAATTTTATTCGCTTTTTTAAAAAATAATGCATAAATTGTGTAAAAAAATGAAAAAAGGCAATGATGAATAGATGATTCTCGGATAATTTTGATATTTTTTATATAAAAATAAAAAAGGTCCAAAAAAATATTTACCACGTTGTAAACAACAAAAAAATAATTTAATAATAAATAAAAAGGTATTTTTTGCAATTTTAAATTTAAAATTGGGGAATCGTTAAATAAAATATTTTTTTGAGGCAAAAATATTATTTTTTAATTCTTAATTTATTTGATACACATTTACTAAACATTAAGGGAATTTTTAAAAGCAAGAGCAAAGTCTTTGCCTTTTAGCACTTCTACTAAAGCAAAAGCAAAGTCAAAGACAGTTATAGGGGAACGAGAAGTTACAAATTTATCACTAATAACAGCTTTTTTGTCTGGCAAATAAGTACCTTCAATAAAATTATTACAAGAAGGAAAACAAGTAAAAGGGTGGTTTTTTAATAAATCTAGTTTACCTAGAAACATAGGAGCGGCGCAAATAGCTCCAATAACTTTATTAGCATCAAAAAAAATTTGAATTAATTGCAATAAAAAAGTTTCTTTTTCAATAATTTGTGCCACGTAAGGTCCTCCAGGAATAACTAAAAAATCGTATTCTAAAGGATTAATGGTAGCTAAATTGGCGTTTGCTTTTACACAAAGCCCGCTAGAAGATACAACTTCTAATTGGGGATTTAGAGTTGCGCTTGTTAAAGGAAGGGATGCGTGATTTAATAAAGCTCTTGTGACTAAAGCCTCACAATCCTCAAATCCATCATATAAAACTAATAAACCTTTCATATTGTTCTTTGTTGTCTCCTTTTTAACTTTGTTATTTGTTTAGTTGCATGTGTTTGTAAGTAATTTTTTGGTGTTGGTGTTAGTTAATATAAATTAAAATACAAAGTGAAAATAAAAATAAAAAATACCACAAAAAAACTGTGATATTTTAATTATTAATTTTGGTTTGCTAAATATTTTACTAAATTACGTCTTTTGCTGTTTTTCATAAACAAACCCCTTTTAGAGTGAAAATCATGAGGATGTTGTTTTAAATGTTCACTTAATTGTTTGATTTCTGCTGATAAAATAGCAATTTGAACTTCAGATGAACCTGTATCTTTTGCAAAATGTGAATTTTGTTTAATGATTTCTTGTTTTTGTTCTTTGGTTAATGCCACGTAAAAACTCCTTTTTTTAATTTATATTTAGTTGAATTTGATAGGTTTTAGGTTTGATAATTAATGTTAAACTTTTAAAAATTGGTCCACATCAAGAACAAAAATCGTTGCTCCGCCAACAGAAACTTCAGTAGGAAAAGAATTATAAGCGCTAAACTCATTGATGATATTGTTTGGAATCATTTGAGTTTTTTTATGAGAATGGGATTTTATAATTTCTAAAGCTTTGGATACTTTTTCTTCTTTGACTCCCAAAATAAAAGTTGCATTAACTTCTTTTAAAAAGCCTCCTTTAGTAGCTAATCTAGTTGTAAAAAAACTATTTTCTATTAAAGATTGTTGTACTTTGTTAGCATCGTGACTAGAAACGATAGCTATAATTAATTTCATATTATCCACAATAGTATTATACCTTAATTTTGCTTTATTTGATGAAAAAAAATAACCAAAAAGTAGGTAGGAGAGGAAAATGAAAAAAGGATTGCGATTAGTGTTTATTAAGGGCAAAAGCAATTCGATTTCCCACAAAATAAACTGTTTGAGTTAAAATAAAGGTAATCAAAACAGATACTATAATTAAATCAAAACGAGTAAAAAAAGGTTCAAAATCATAATGTCCGTTATATCCATTATCAATTGCAACTGCTGCAATACCTTGATGCCCTACAATTTGCAAAACAGAAGAATAAGCAAGGGAAGTGATAAAAAGAGAAGCTAGTTTTAAAATGATATCAGAACGAGTTTCTACTAACAAAAATTTAGTCACAAATTGAAATTTAGTCGCCCCAAGACTAAATGATGTTTGGTATAATTCTGGATTAGTAGTTAAAAAAACTTGTTCACAATGGCGAGCAAAAAGAGGAACAATAGCCAAAACTAAGAAAAAAAGGGCAGTACCAAAACCATAACCCATGCGAAAATAAGGGATTAAAACTAATTTTAGTAATAAAACAATTAAGATTAAAAAGGGAGTAGAAATGAAAAAATTCATCAAACTATTTAAAATCCAATATATTTTATAATTTTTTTGTATTTGGAATAAATATAATAAAACTCCTAAAATAAGCCCTAAAAAAAAAGCAATAAAACAACCTATTAAAGTAATTTTAAGAGTTTCTTTAAAACCATTCCATACCAATTTATTTTTAGCTAAAACATTCCACAAACGAATAAAAATATTATTTTCCATTAAGTTTTTCCATTAATTAGAAGAAGAAGCAGAGCCTGTTTTGCCTAAATATTTATATTTAATGTTTTTACTTATTTGTTTAACTTCTTGTCTTGGAATCATATAAAAATTGGTTGCAAATGGGTTTGCTTCCATATATGCAATAGCTTCTTCTTCTTTTAAAATATCTTTTAAAATTTTAATTTTCCAGTCATTTTCATTATTGTTGGTAGTTACTAAAGAAATGGCATAAGAATAAAGAATATCATCTAACTTATTGGGTTTTTGTATTATGCCTAGTGATATAAATTTATTTATTCCTAATCCCATAACAGTAGGATAATTAAGACACAAATCAAAATCATTGTGAGCGAGAAATCTAGATGTAATTTTGTTTAAATCCGTTTCAGTAGTGTATTCTATATAAGGATATAAATCAGTAGATTTAAAATCTGTAGTTTTTAAATTAAATTGCTCTTCATTGATAAGAGTGCGTCCTGGGTTTTTTTCTTCGATAATTTTTAATTCTTGCAACAAACACAAAGCTAAAGAACGTTGAAAATTATCTTGTGGCATCAAAATTTTAAGATTGCTAGGATGGGTGGTTTTTTGAATGCTTTCTAAATTATTAAAAGTATTAGGTTTAGCAAAAAGCCCAAATTTAGCTAAATAAACTACTTGGCTAAACGTTAATTTGTCTTTATCTGTGATATTTGATTGTTCTTTGTTAAAAACATTTAGATGATGTACATGAGCGTCTAATTTGGCATCAACTTGTTTGTTTAAAAGTAATTCATTGGTTTGTTTAAATCCTAAACTTAAATATTGAACATCTAAATCAATATTGTATTCTTTTAAACGGTCTTTGGCATATGCCTCTAAAAAATCTTTAATAGTTGGCAGAGCAGTCGCTACTTTTAATTTATGGGTTTTTTGGTTATAGGAGTTATCAGCTAAAGTTTTTTTATTATACCAAAGAAAATAACCCAAAAGCAAATTACACAAAAGAGAAATAGTTAATAAGGCAAATATTAGATTTTTTTAGTTTTGGAAGATAAAAAAGATAGTTTAAACATGCAATGCGTCTCTTTTCTAAGTAATTTTATTTATTAATATTTTGTTTGACAAAAACATTTGTATGATAAAAAAGGATAAAATTCAGACAAAAATGTTTTGATAAGAAGTAGCTTCAAATTTACAAGAATGATTCAGGGTAGAAATTTTAGCTAATTTTCCTTGTTCCAAAATAGCTACACGGTGGCACAAACTTTTAATTACTGCAACATTATGAGAAACTAAAACAATTGTAGTTTTTAGTTTTTGATTGGTTGTTTGCAATAATTTCAAAATCTCCTGACTTGTCATTTCATCCAGGGCAAAAGTAGGCTCATCACAAAAAATAATTTTAGGCTCATAAACTAAGGAACGCGCAATGGCTACACGTTGTTTTTGTCCGCCCGAAAGTGTTTTAGGATAGATATTTCTAAATTGTTTAAGCCCTACAAAATCTAGCATTTTGTTTACTTTAGAAGTAATTTGTTTTTCAGGAGTGCTTCTTATTTCTAAAGGAAGAGCAACATTTTCAAAAACATTTAAATTACTCAAAAGATTAAAATTTTGAAAAATCATAGCACTTTCTAGATGGCTAAAAGTTTTTTGAATGGAAGAATTAGCATTTTTATCAGGCAACATAAATCCATTCATAATTTTTAATAACGTAGTTTTGCCAGAACCTGAAGTTCCTACTAACCCAAAGATTTCTCCTTTAAAAACTGCAAGTGAAATGTTTTGTAAAACCGGAAGTTGTTCTTTTTTAAGGAAAAAAGTTTTCGAAAGATTATTGATTTTAATCATAAATAATTCCTTGTTTATTGTTTTTTTGAATTTAAATGATTGGAAAGTAGGTGAAAAAAATAAAAAAAACTCTAAAACAAAAATGATGAAGAAAAGTTTAAAAAATGCAATTGGAGTCAGTAAAAGTTTTTAAAAGCTTTTCAAAATTAGTAGGTAAGGGTGCTTCCAAAATAAGATTTTGATTAGTGATAGGGTGATTGAATTTTAGTATTTTAGAATGCAAAAATTGACCTAAAGGAGTAATATGGTGTGATGAGTCATAAAGTAGATCTCCTACAATGGGATGTTTTAGGAAGGAAAAATGTGCTCTTAGTTGATGAGTTCTTCCTGTTTCCAAATTACATTCCATCAAAGAAAAGTGAGAAAAGCGTTGCAAAGTTTTAAAATGAGTAACAGCAGTTTTGCCGTCGGGCATAACTTGCATTTTTAATCGATTATGATTATTTCTTCCGATAGGTAGTTTAATAATACCTTTATCTTCTAAAAAACCTTCAATTAAAGCCCAATAAATTTTGGTAATTTTTCTTTGTTGGAACGCAATTTGTAGTTTGTCGCTTACATCATTAGTTTTAGCAACAATTAATAAACCAGTAGTATTTTTATCAAGTCTATGAACGATACCAGGCCTTTGGGTATCTATATGACTTAAAGTGTTAAATTGGTGTAACAATCCATTAACTAAGGTTGTTTTTTGAAAACTTAAAGAAGGATGCACTACCAAATTGGCAGGTTTATTGATAACTGCTAAATAAGGATCTTCATAAATGATGTCTAAATTAAGATTTTGAGGAGTTTGTAAATTAATAGATTCGTGAGTTTGAGGGATGATAACTGTAATGAGGTCTTGGGGCTTTAACAAATAACTTTTTTTAGAAGATTTGGTGTTGACCAAAACTTGTTGTGCCAAAATTAATTTTTGACATTGACTTTTATTTAAATTAATGTGAGCGGATAAAAAATGATCCAAACGTTGAAATGCCTCACTGGCAGAAATAAGAAACTCTTTTTTTTCATTCATGCAAAAGGCCTTGTTTTCTAAAAGTTAAAAAATGCAGTAAAAAGGTTGGGTTAAAAAATAAAGACAAAATATTCAAAAGATTAAAAAATTAAGAAAAAGCATTAGTGATAAAATTAAATTATCATAACGAACACCAACTCTAAGAAAGTTTAAAATTGGTGTTAATTGTAAAGATATTTTGTTTTTTGTAAAAAAGCTGTTTTTAGAAATGAAAAAAATAGATTAGATTTAAGTTTGTTCGGAGTCTGTTGACAAAACTTCTGGAGAAGCTTTTTCATTATTGTTTGGATTTGATTCATTTGATTCTTGGTTGTCTAAATTGGTTGTTATTTCTAATTCATCTTTTAAAGGAGTTTTATCAGTGTTAGTTGTTTCATTGTTGGAAGACATTTGAGAAGTTGTTTGGGTTGGGGCGTTGGTTTCTTCTTTTTCTTTTTCCCACCAAGCAATTTTTCCCGTAGCTACAATTTCGTCAATATCTCTTTTATTAAGGGTTTCTATTTCAAGTAAATATTTGGCGATTGTGTCAAGCAAATCTTGATTTTCTTGAATAATTTGTTTGGCTTGTTGATAACAATTAGCAATAATTTTTTGAATTTGTTGATCAATTTCTAAACCTTTAGGATCAGAAAAATCATTTTGAAAAGTGTTTCCTGAATATTGCACTGGTCCTAAATCACTCATTCCATATTTAGTTACCATCAGTTTAGCTATTTGTGTAGCGTGTTTAAAATCGTTATAAGCACCATTAGAAACGTCATCAAACATTAATTCTTCAGCGACACGTCCGCCAAGAAAGGAAGTAATTTGGGCTAATAGGGCTTTTTTAGAAGAAAAGAAAGTTTCTTCTTGAGGAAGCATTAAGTTGTATCCGCCTGCATTTCCACGTGGAATAATAGTGATTTTTTGAACTATTTGGGCAAAAGGAATTTTGATTCCAATAACAGCATGTCCTGCTTCGTGATAAGCTACCATACGTTTTTCTTTGTCGTTGTATTTTTTAGATTTTTTAGTAGGACCAATTAAAATGCGGTCTAAAGCTTCGCTAATGTCTTTTTTATTGATAAAAGTAGCATTTCTTCTAGCAGCTAATAAAGCAGCTTCATTTAAGGTTCCTTCTAATTGAGCGCCACTAAAGCCTGGAGTTTGTTTGGCTAATTCTTCTAAACTGATTTCTTCTGAAAGTTTTTTATTACTTGCATGTAATTTTAAGATAGCTTCACGGTCTTTAACATTTGGTAAAGTAATATTAAAGTGACGGTCAAAACGCCCAGGACGTAAAATAGCTGAGTCAAGAACTTCGGGTTGGTTAGTAGCTGCAATAACAATAACACCCATTTTTTGGTTAAAGCCATCCATCTCTACTAAAAGTTGGTTTAAGGTTTGTTCAGAACCGTTGCTCCCACCAATATTGGAACCTCTTTTTCTAGCAACTGCCTCAATTTCATCAATAAAAACGATACAAGGAGCTGCCAGTTGAGCTTCTTTAAAAAGATCTCTTACACGTGAAGCTCCAACACCTACATAAACTTCATCAAAATCAGAACCTGAAGCAGCAAAAAAAGGAACGCCCGCCTCACCTGCAACTGCTTTAGCAAGTAAGGTTTTTCCTGTTCCTGGAGGCCCATACAACAAAACTCCTTTAGGAATTCTTGCTCCCATAGCAGCATATTTACGCGGGTTTTTTAAAAAGTCAATCAATTCTGACATTTCTTCTTTTTCTTCATCAGCTCCTGCTACATCTGAAAAAGTAAATCTTTTGTGATTGATAATAACTTTGCGACTTTTAGCGCCTTTTTTACCAGAGGTTGATGCCAAAATTTCTTGTCCCATTTGTTTGATAGTATCGGCAAAAAAGAGAAAAAAACAGTAAAAAAATAACATTGTTAAACATTGTCTAAATACCCAAAAAACATGTTCATAACCATTCCAAGGTCTAGGATCTACAGAATAGGTGTTATATTTGTATTTGCCGTTTGGTTTTTTTTCAAATACTTTGTCATAAGGAATATTAAAAAAATCAATTACTCTACCATCTGTAGTAGTAACTACAATGTCACAAAAAGCAGAATTAGCAAAAATGGGATTATACTGTATTTTTTCAATTTCGTTTTTTTGCGCAAGTGCATCAAATGTATTGTTATCTTTTTTTTCATGCTTAGTAAAATAACAATAAATAAAAGTGGCGCCTATTAAAATTACAGCAAAATAAAGGACTCCCATATGGAATTTTTTAAAAATTTTATCAAAAAATGACATAAATTAACCTTTCTTGCAAGAAATTATCTTTGGGTTAAACATTAAAATAAAATATTTTAATGTTTTGAGTTTAAATTCGGGATGGATGTAATTTCTGCATTTTTTTCGATTCTCATTTTTAATTTGTTTGAGAAAAACAATTTGAAGAGGTAAAAAAGTTTTTAAAAGCTAAATAAATCCTGAATTGATTTCCTAAAGTTAGGTTGGTATATAATTGAGGAATAAATAAAATATTGTCTAGATTGTCTACTACTAACCATAAATTATTTCTTTGAGTAAGGGGAACTTTTTTTTCAATTAAAAATTTTTTCAATTTTTTAGTGCCAAAACTAAATTTTAATGTGTCTTTTGGTTGGCGCAAACGCACTTTTAAAGGGAAGCTAACTTTTTGAGAATTATAATTGAGGGTTTCTATCAAAGGACAAACACAAACAAGACAAAGATTACATGTAGAAACACACAACAAAGGTTTTGTTAAAGCAAAGGGGAGCGGTAGTGCGGGGTTCATTAATTTAATATGCTTGTAATCTTTAATTAAATGCCAATCAGAATTAAGATGCCAAGATAGATTAGGCTTATAAGGATTGTTAATGCCTTTGATTATATTTTGGATAAAAATAAAACTTTGAGTAATATTTTTTTGTTCTAATAATAATAAAATGATATCTTTTTGAATAACTAAATCAAGGTTTAAAAAAGGCGCAAGTGCAATAGAGTTTGGTTGGTTACAACTATGATTTGTGTGTTTTGTAAGAAATAAAAGAGTTTGTTTTCGAATAAAATTGTAGGCTTGCAAAAGAGTTTGTTGGTATTTTTGGATATTTTGCAAAAAACTAGTTTGAGTTTTTAAATAGGGAATAACTTGATGCCTGATTTGGTTTCTTTGATAAGTAAGCTTTTGATTGGTGTAATCTTCCAAAAAAGGAATTTTGTAAAAAGCAGCATAACTTATGATTTTAGCTTTGGGAATGTATAAAAAAGGTTTTAAAAAGATGAAATCCGTCCAAGAAGTTTGGATCTGCATGCCACTATAACCTAGCAAAGTGCTGCTTCTGCTTATTTTTTGTAAAATAGTTTCTGCCAAATCATCTAAATGATGAGCTGTCAAAATAAAAGGGGTTCGGTGTTTTGCAGCTATTTGCATTAATTTTTGTTGCCTTAATAAACGTGCTTGGGCTTGAAAGTTTTTTTGAGGGCAATTTAGTTCAAAATAATGGAAGCCAAGGGAGTTTTGGAGGCAATAATTTTTAACTAATTCTTTATTTTTCCAAGTATTGGAGTTTGTTAAATGGTTGAAATGCACAACTTGAAGTTTTATTTTTTGTGCCACCAAATAATGAAGTAAAGCCATTGAATCAACGCCACCACTTACAGCTATAATATAGGTTTGATTGGTTTCTAGACTACAAGCAAGTTTAATATTTTCCATGAAAAATCCTTAATTAAAATTGCATTTGAGTTGGAGTTTTAGGGTGTTGAGTTGTTCTTGGTTAACTGCGCTGGGAGCTTCTAACATCAAATCTTTGGCACTTTGGGTTTTAGGAAAAGCAATAACATCTTTGATATTATTAGTTTTGGTAAACAACATCACAAGACGATCAAGACCTAGGGCAATTCCTCCATGAGGTGGGGTACCGTATTTAAGGGCTTCGATTAAAAAACCAAAACGGTTTTGCACTTCTTCTTGCAAAAATCCTAAAAGACTAAAAATTAATTCTTGCGTTTGGTGATTGTTAATTCTTAACGAACCACCACCCACTTCATAGCCGTTCCAAACTAAATCATAAGCATTGGCAAGAGCTTTTTGAGGATTGCTTTTTAAAATAGTAGCATCACGAGGGGCAGTAAAAGGATGGTGCAAAGAGTAAAGACGGTTTGGTGGGGATAGGTCTTCTTGAATGGTTTCAAACAAAGGAAAATCAACAATCCATAATAACGCTTCTTGAGTTGTGTCAACCAAAGATAAATCAAGGGCTAGTTTGGTGCGAAAAATACCTAAAGCTTTGTGAATAATGTCTTTTTTGCCAGAAACGACAAAACAAATTTCTTCATTTTTTAAAAAAGAATCATCTTGAATAAATTGAGATATTCCACCTATAATTTTATCATTTTTTTAACAAAAGAAAACAATTTCAAGTTAAAATGTTTACTAAAAAACAATTGATACTCATCTAGTTTACGGCGTGTCAAAAATGCTGTTTTGGAAACTTTAAATCCTTTAATTTTTCCTGCAAAAATATTTTGGGAATAAGTATTAGTATCAAAAAAAGTAGTAAAATCTGTAATTTTAAGGGGATTCCTTAAATCTGGTTTATCAGAACCATAAAGTTCAAAGGCTTGTTGATAAGTTAATCTTAAAAAGGGTTGAAGAAGTGGTTTTTTCCAAATATTGGCAAATAAATCTACTATAATTTCTTCCGTTAAAGACATAATTTCATCTTGATTTAAAAAAGATGTTTCGATATCAATTTGACTAAATTCAGGTTGTCTATCAGATCTGAGGTCCTCATCACGGAAACAACGCGCTACTTGAAAATACCTTTCAAATCCTGCAATCATGTATAATTGTTTAAAAAGTTGGGGAGATTGAGGAAGAGCATAAAAATTACCTGGATAAATCCTAGAAGGCACTAAATAATCTCTTGCTCCTTCAGGAGTTGATTTAGATAAAATGGGGGTTTCTAGTTCTAAAAAATCATTTTTCAAAAGGGTTTGACGAATACTTTGGGTAATGTGATGTCTTTGAATCAAAAAATGTTTAACTTCAGGATTTCTTAAATCCAAATAACGATATTTAAGTCTGGTTTCTTCTAAACTTTCTTGACTTTGAAACACATTTAAAGGTAAGGTTTGAGCCTCACTTAAAATTTCAATATGAGATACTAAAATTTCAATATCACCAGTTGGCAAATCAGGATTTTTATTGATTCTTTCAATTACTTGACCTTTAATTTGCACGACTGTTTCTAATTTAATTAAAGCTATTTTGTCGTATTGTGGATTGTTTTCTTTAACTAATAATTGAACGATGCCAGAAACATCGCGTAAGTCAAAAAAAGAGTTTTTCCTAAATTACGTTTACGAAAATAAAACCTTTTAGAAAAACTATTTTTCCTTGGTGGATTAGTGTTAATTGATTATTATAATAGCTATATTTAGTTTTCATGAATATAATTTAACTCCTTGTTGTTTTGTAAATAAGAAACAACATCTTTTTGTAATATGGTGGTTTGCTGTTGGGTGTAAGTATTTTTGATTGTAATTTGATTATTGGCAAATTCTTTTGGTCCCAGAATTAAAAGATAAAGAGGTTGTTTTTTTAAGGCTTGTTTAAGACTTTTGGAAAAAGATAAAAACTTATAATTAAGATCAGCGGAAAAACCTTGATGGCGGAGAGTTGTTGCAAGTTCAAGACCTTGATAAAAAAATTGTGGCTCACTAACTAATATAAAGGCATCTAAAGAAGGTAAGATATTTTTGTTACAAAAAGAACGGGTGGCTAGAATTGACATTAAGCGTTCCATACCTAAGGCGAATCCAATACCAGGCGAAGGACTTCCTCTAAATAAAGTAACTAAATTATCATAACAACCACCGCCACCCAAAACTGCTTGATGTCCTTGTTCGTTATTGTAAACAATTTCAAAAACACTATTAGTATAATAATCAAGCCCACGGACTAAATCATGACACAATTCAAAATTAACATTCATTTGTTTAAGCCCTTCTAAAACTTGTAAAAAACGAACTTTATCATCCTCAACAAGGTGGTCAAAAATGCGTGGTGCTTGCTTTAAAAAAGGTTCATTATTACAATTTTTACAATCCCAAATACGCAAAATATTTTTTTCAAATCTTTCTTGGCATAAAGGACATAATTGTTGATAATGTGTTTGTAAATAGTTTTTAAAAACTTGTAAATAATTATTGTATGTAGTTTTGCATCCCAAAGAATTAATTTTCACAGTAATATCACAAATCCCTAATGATTTAAGGGTTTTATAGGCAAGAAAAATTACTTCTACATCTAAAAAAGGGCTTGATTGTCCTAAAATTTCTACTCCTACTTGATGAAATTGACGATAGCGACCTTTTTGAGGTCTTTCATAGCGAAAAAAAGGTCCATAATAAAAAAACTTGTGTAATTGTGAAGTTTTATCTAATTTATTTTCCACATAACTACGAATAACACCAGCAGTTCCTTCGGGACGCAAAGTAATAAAACGTCCTTTTTTATCTGTAAAAGTGTAAGTTTCTTTGGAAACCATTTCTGAATGTTGAGCTGCTCTATCAAAAACACCACGATATTCAATTATAGGAGTTCTTATTTCTTGCAAATGATACTTAGCAAATAAAGTGCGAATGTGATTTTCTACTTTTTGCCAACAAACCATTTTATCCAACATCAAATCATGAGTACCTTTAATTTTAGAAAACATCTTTGGGCTCCTTTGCTTTTAGGGGTTTGGTTTGGTTTTTAATTTTTGGATTGTTTTGTTGTTTTTGGGATAAAAGTTTTGATAAAGCTTTTAGGGATTTTTATATTTTTAAGTTTTTTGATAATAAAGCTTTAAAAGATGGATGAAAAATAATTTAAAAAACACAAAAAAACAAACAATAAACAAAATAATTTTAATAAGGTATCATTAATAATTGAATAAAATAGAATAAATGAAGTAATAAATAATTGTCTGCATTATAAATAATAAATTATTTAATTATTGATTCTTTGAATTTTATAAATTTGTGAAATTTTATATAAATTAGTAATTAAATTATTTAATTCTTTAGTATTAGCTATTAAAATCCTAATCTTAATAATTGTTTCTAATTTTTGTTTATTAATAACATTAAATTCTAAAATACTTAAATTAAAACTATTGATTTTATTAATAATTTGTTGCACTAAAATATCTTTGGTAGAAGCAATAATGCTAATCCAAGCAGGATATTTAGCAATAGTGTAATCTTTTTGCCATGAAGCAGTAATTAGTCTTTTTTCATCACATTGAGCTAAATTATTACATTCCTTGCGATGCACAATAATGCCTCTTCCTTTAGTGACAAATCCTAGGATTTCGTCGTTATAAACAGGGGTACAACAACTTGCCAATTTTAATTTAGGATTACTAAGACCTTCAATAATAACACCTGTCTCACTTTGATGTTTGAGTTTAACATGAGATTTTGCCATTTGTTTTTGCAAAATATTTTGACTTAAAGTTTCTTTGGCTAAAACAAGCAATTTATTAATTAATGACTTAGGATTTAATTGTTTTTTAGCAATTTCATAATAAAAATCGTTAAGAGTTTGAATATTATAGCGCTCAAAATGTTTTTGGACAAAATTATTATCAAGTAAGGAAATTTCAATTTTATTGGCGGTTAATTCTTTTTCAATAATATCTTTTCCTTTTTGAATTTCTGCTAAATATTCAGTTTTATTTTCTTTGATATCTTTCTTTAAAAAACCTTTAATTTTTCTTTTAGCGTGTGTTGTTTTTACCATACGCAACCAGTCTTTATTAACTGATAAAATATTTTTATTGGTTTTAATCGAAATAATATCGCCATTTTTTAGTTGATAATCAATTGGTGCAATTTGCCCATTAATAATAGCTGCTGTCATTTTGCTTCCTACTGCGGAATGAATACGAAAGGCAAAATCAATGGGAGTAGAACCTTTGGGAAGTTCAAATACTTCTTGAGTAGGAGTAAAAACATAGACATTATCACTTAAAATATCATTTTTAATAGCATCTACAAATTCTTTGGGTGTTTCTTCAGGATGATTTTTGGCATCAATAGTAATTTTAACTAATTCTCGATACCATCTTAATTTTTTGGCAAGTTCTAATTGTTTAGCTTCTTGGGAATAAGTTTTATTTTCTTTATAAGCCCAGTGAGCAGCAATTCCTTTTTCAGCAATTTCATCCATTTCTTGAGTTCTTATTTGCATTTCAAACAAAGAACCATCCTTAGTTAAAACAGTTGTGTGCAAAGATTGATAAAGATTGGGTTTAGGAACTGCAATATAGTCTTTAAATCTTAGGGGCAATGGCGAAAAATGACCGTGAATAATCCCTAAACATTGATAACACAAATCAACGGTAGGAACAATAATTCGGATAGCTAAAAGGTCAAAGATTTCTTCAAAACTAACTTTTCTTTTAACAATTTTTTTATAAATGCTATAAATATTTTTGACGCGTCCTTTAATAGTGTAATTTTTGAGTTGGTGGCTGTCTAAAAGAGATTTAATATTAGTAATAATTTTGGCAATTGATTCTTCACGTTGTTGTTTTTTTAAACGAATTAAATTAGAAACACGGTAATATTCTTGAGGAAAAACATATCTTAGAGACAAATCTTCTAATTGTGATTTAATTTCAAAAAGTCCTAAACGATGTGTTAAAGGAGCGTGAATTTCTAAGGTTTCTTTAGCAATGCGTAATTGTTTTTCTGAAGTCATCACATTTAAAGTTTGCATATTGTGCAAGCGGTCAGCAATCTTTACAATAACAACTCTAATGTCTTTCGCCATCGCTAAAAACATTTTTTGTTGATTATCAGCATGTCCTTGATTTTTGTGAAAAGCAATTTTGGTAAGTTTGGTTGCCTGATAAACTAAATAAGCTACATCTTCTCCAAACAAAGAAGTTAAATCTTCCATAGTAGCATTAGCATCTTCCAAAACGTCGTGGAGTAAACCCGCCATTAAAGTATTGGGTTCGCTGTTTAATTGTGCCAAAATTTTAGTCACTGCACAAGGATGAATAATATATGGTTCTCCTGTAAAACGTTTTTGCCCGTGATGTTTTTCTTTGGCAAAAAGATAGGCTTTAGTAATTTTTTGCAAAATGGTGGCATCTTGAATATTTTTGAAAATCACAACCATTAAATCTTGATATAATGTATCTTTTTCTAAAGTTAAATCGGAATTTAAAATCATCTTATAACCTTCCTTTTTAAGGATTTAAAAAAAGCAAAGAAAATAAAAGGAAGCAAAAAATAAATTAAGTGTATAATCTTTTTGTGCCTTGAAAATAAACTTCTTTAATAACACCTGCACCACAACAAATATTATTATTATAAAAAGCACATATTTGCCCTGGAGTTACTGCTTTAATTGTTTGAGGATAATAAATTTCTAAGGTATTTTG
Organism: New Jersey aster yellows phytoplasma; assembly: GCF_002554195.1. Lineage (NCBI taxonomy): Bacteria > Bacillati > Mycoplasmatota > Mollicutes > Acholeplasmatales > Acholeplasmataceae > Candidatus Phytoplasma > New Jersey aster yellows phytoplasma. Next base: position 24,619 of record NZ_MAPF01000060.1, read on the forward strand.
GTCTATCCAAGTTAAAATAACATCTTGATTGGGTTGGCGGTAACGCATTTTGGCTTGCAAGTGCAGATTGGTTTTTTTACCGCGCCAAACAATATCACTAATTAAGGCTTTGTCGCTGTATAAATAAGGATGTGTGTTGCCTTGTTCTACGTATAAAGTGTTAGTTTGAAGGTGTTTTCCCACGACAAACCAAGGTTTTTGGCTGGAAAAATCACCCAAACCTAAATTTTTGCGTTGCCCTATAGTATAATACATTACTCCTTTGTGATGTGCTAAAAAAGTACCATCCAAAGTTTTAATATCACCTTTTTGAGCGGGTAAATAGTTGCTTAGGAATTGAAAAAAATTTCTTTCACCAATAAAACAAATCCCTGTGGAATCTTTTTTAGTGGCATTAATTAAATTATTTTCTAAAGCAATTTGGCGTACTTCTTGTTTGGTGAGATTACCCAAAGGAAACAAAATATTTTGTAATTGTTTAGTTGCTAGTTGTGATAAAAAATAAGTTTGATCTTTGTTTTGATCCACAGCACAAGCAAGTTGTGGAAATAATTTTTGTTCCGAAAAAGTTTCATATATGATGTTAGCATAATGTCCCATAGCAATATATCGAGGGGCAAGTTTTGTTGTTACATACTCAATGAAAGCTCTAAATTTAATTTCATTATTACACAAAATATCGGGATTTGGAGTAAGATTATTTTCAAAGGCTTTTATAAAAGACATAAATACTTTTTGCCAATATTCTTCAATAAAATCAACACGATGTAACTTAATTCCTAGTTGTTCAGACACTTTTAAGGCATCTTTATAATCTAGTTCTTGCGGGCATATGTCATTTAAAGTGGGATTGCCTTGGATATCAAAATTAAGATTGCTATCCCAATTACGCATAAAAACTGCTTCTACCAAATAACCTTGTTTTTTTAAAAGAAAAGCAGCAACGGCACTATCAACTCCTCCTGATAAACCAACAACAACTTTTGTCATTTTTTGCTCCTTTTCTTTTTTTAGTTTGTTATGTATTATTTTGATGATATTTTATTGATGTTTTGATATTTTGGTTTTTTTGGAAATTTGTTTTATTACTTTTTATTCTTGTCTTTGTAGATAAATAGGAAGCAAAAATTCATTTCTGGGCGAAAGACTATTTTCTAAAACTTTAGGACCTGGTGCCACATTTTGTCTTTTAAATTGGTTTTGATAAAAAGTTTTAAGATATGAAACAACTAATTGATTGCTTTTTTCTTGACTCAAATCAAAGGCAATTTGTAATAACCAAGCAATTTTGGTTTTGGTAAAACCTTTTTTGATGTGGCAACAAAGAATAAAATCTTCTATAATTAATTTTTGATTAATGTTTTCTTGTGCTAATTTTTGATATAATTTTTTTAAGGAAGGTGCAATTTGTAAATGGTTGTTTTCTAAATGATAAAGTAATAATTCTTTAACTAAAACGTTAGGAACACCAGCATTGACATTATAAATGTGGTCATAATGACTACGAGGATTGTTTTTTCCTAAAGCCATATCCGAAAAATTATTATTTTCTAACAACAAAAACTTTTGCGTTTGGGAAGCCAATTCCTTTAAAAAAACTTGATCTAGGTCTTTGGTACAAGAAGCAAGCTCGTTTGATAAAATAGAAATGTTGTTAACATTTTTGACTAAAGTAGCTATTTTGTTTGTTTCATTTGTTGCGCTTGTGTTGTTTGTGGCATCAATTTTGTCAAGTCCCAAAAAGGCTAACAAATCTTTTTTATTTAAAAAACCACTTTCACAAATGTGACAAACTCCTTTAGTTTGTAAAAAATCTTTGAGGAGTTGATAATGAGTTGGGTTAGAAAAAAGAAGTGGATTTAGGATTACAATTAAATCTTCTAATGGTTTTTGCAATAAGGAAAAACTTTGAAAAGCAACTACTAAAGTTAATAAATCTTTAATATTTTCAGTAATTTCTACAATTATTTTGGCGTTCAAATTGCTAAGTTTGGTTTTAAGTGCTAATACTTGAATTTCGTTTGCCAATTTTAAGTGCGAAGCAACATTTGATTGAGGAATAAAAGGCGTTTGATTGATTGGTTTTTCAAAATAATAATGAGGTGTTTCTTTAAGTTCAAAATAAGCTTTTAAAAAAGGATGTTGTTTACCTATTCTTTGGTCACCATAAGTAGTATCAATTCTTCTTTGAAATTTAATTAAATCAACACAAACATCAACTACTAAACTTACATCTTGATTAAATAAATCTTTTTCGGAGACCATTTCGCCTAACAAAGCAGCCATTTTGTGGTTAGAAAATAAATTATCAACAGTGGATTCAGTAATTCCGCTACTGGTGTAAAAATAGCCTCCAATTTGTTTGCGCGAATGATCAAGAACGGCATTTTTTCTTAAATCAAGTTTGCCTATGTGATCAGTTGAAGCAGAAAGGTTAAAAATTAAATGAGCCCCATTTAAGGAAAGTAGATCGCCAGGAGAAAAGACAGTCCATAAATCTTGACAAATTTCTACTCCAAAAATAAGATCAAATTGAGAATTAATAAATAAAACATCTCCAAAAGGAACTGTTTGACCCAAAATTTGGATGTATTGGGATTCACAGGTTTTACCTGATTGAAACCATCTTTTTTCACTAAATTCTTTATAATTGGGAATAGTTTTTTTAGGGGTTATTCCTAATATTTTATCTTTTTGAATGATAACTGCTACATTAAATAAAACTTCATGCAAAGCAAGAGGCATACCTAAAATATAGACTCCTTCAAAAGAATTATTTTTTAAAAGCCAATCTAAAGCTTGAAAATTTTGTTCTAAAAAATTAGTTTCAAAAAAAAGATCTCCTGCTGTATAACTACTTAAACAAAGTTCAGGGAACAAAACAAAACTGGCTTTACTTTTTTTTAGAACATTTTGCATACTATAAGCATTTTTTAAGGGATTGCCTACTGTTAAAGGAGGACTTGCTAATTCAATTTTAATAGAACCGTTTTTGTACATTTTCTTTTATTTGCTTCCTTAGTTATTCATTTTTTAATAATTAAAGTTTAATATTTATGATAACTAATATTTTTTATTAAGATAATTTAATGTTAATAACTATAATTTTTATTGTTTATTTTTAAATAATTTTTTATATTGATGTTAAATAAATTGATAAGTATTTATATGGTTTAGGATGATAAAAAAATAAAACCATTATATATATTATATAATTTTTTAATAATTTTCCCAAATAAAACCTTATAATTAATTCTTTTTTATTATTAATAATAATTTTTGATTATAATTGTATTTATAAAGATTATTTTATTGATAAAAACTATTATTAATAATAAAGATAAATAAAAAAAACTAGGTTAAAAAAAACCTAGCTTTTTTTAAAAACAGTATAATTAGGGATTAATTAGTTTTTTTGTTTTTTTAACAAAGAAAACGCCACCACCAATAGCAGCAACAACTGTAACAGCTACTAATGTTAAAAACCACCATGATTTGTACCAAGATGTAGTAGAAACACCTTTACCAGCGTCAACTACATAAGTGTAAGTTACTCCACCTGTAACAACATCAGGTTTCGTAGTTTTAGCTTTAACTATTACTTTTTTTGCATTTGTATCGGCTACATCAACTGTAACATCAACATTTTCATCTGTTAAAACATCAGTATAAATTTTATCTACTTTAGCAGCTTTTAAAGCTTTAACAATTGAAACTATTTGTTTAGCTTCTTCATCTGATTTAAAAGTAAGTTTGTCAGTTCCTGATGGTAATGTTGCTGAATTTAAATCGATAACATTATTAGCAAAAACTTGAACGCCAACAAACATTAAAGAAACAGCAGCAAATAAAACTAAAACTTTAGCAATTAAAGATTTTTGAGTTTTTTGATTTTGCATTGTTTGTTCTCCTTTCTTGCGTTATATAATTATATGGTTTGAGTTGTTTTCTAACAAAGATTTAAAATACAATCAAAACCTACTATTATTTTAACATGAAAAAAAGAAAAATGAGAAATAATAATTAAAAAAATAAAGCTTTATTAGTTACAAAAAATTATTCTTGTGTCCCTAAATCAAAGTTATTATCTTTATTTTCTTTAAAACTTACAACAGCAGCCTCAGTTGTAATCATCAAAGCAGAGATAGAAGCAGCATTAATAACAGCTTGACGAGTTACTTTAGTAGGATCAATTATGCCTTCTTTTAATAGACAAACATATTTACCTTCTTTAGCATTAAAACCAAAATTTGAGGGTTGTAAAAGTTGTTGTTTTACTACATCTTTACCTGAAAATCCTGCATTATAAGCAATTTGATAAGTAGGCACTAAAAGACTTTGTACTACCAAATCAATTCCTTGTTGTACTTCTTTATTATCAGATACTAAAGTATCTTTTAATTCTTGATAGACCTCAACTAAAGCTTTTCCACCACCAACTACAATTCCCTCAGTAATAGCAGCTTTAGTAGCATTAAGAGCATCTTCAATACGTAATTTTTTATCTTTTAATTCAGTATCAGTTGCAGCCCCAACTTTAATTAAGGCAACTCCTCCTGATAATTTAGCTAATCTTTCTTGCAAATTTTTAGTTTCATAATCAGAAGTAGAATTTTTAATTTGGGTTTTTAATAATTGAATACGTTTTTCTAATTCAGGACTTTTAGAATTGCTTATCAAAGTAGTATTATCTTTTTTAATAATAACTTTATTGATATTTCCTAAATCATCCATTTTTAAATCTGCTAATTTCATATTAAGATCTTTAAAAACAAAATTAGCTTTTGTAAGTACTGCAATATCTTTTAACATTTCTTTTTGATTATCGCCAAAACCAGGAGCATTAGTTACAACTACATTAAAAGTTCCTCTTAATTTATTAGCTACCAAAACCCCTAAAACTTCATTTTCCACTGCTTCAGCTACAATTAACAAAGGTCTAGATGCTTTTACTACTTCTTCCAAAATAGGTACAATTTCTTGCACGGTGCTAATTTTATGATCAGTTACTAAAACTAACGCATTTTCTAAATGTACTGTCATACTTTCTCTATCAGAGACAAAATAAGGAGAAGCATATCCTTTATCGTACTGCAATCCTTCAACAACTTCTAATTCTGTTTCAAAACCTTTGGATTCATCAACATTAATAACTCCATCTTTACCTACTTTTTGCATCGCTTGGGCAATGATTTTACCAATTTCTTGACTACCTGATGAAACAGAAGCCACATTTTGAATATCTTCTTGGTCGTCTACTTTTTTAGATTTAGCTAAAAGTTTTTTTGCAACTGTTAATGAAGCTAACTCAATTCCTTCTTTTACTAAAACAGGATTAGCTCCTGCATCAATTGCATCAAAACCACGATGAATCATACTTTGTGCCAAAACAGTTGCTGTAGTTGTTCCATCTCCTGCTTTATCGTTAGTTTTAGAAGCCACTTCATATACTAACTTTGCTCCCATATTTTGATAAGGATTTTTTAATTCAATTTCTTTTGCAATAGAAACACCATCATTTACAATAGCGGGCGACTCGTAGGCTTTTTCTAAAATAACATTACGTCCTTTAGGTCCTAAAGTAACTTTAACAGTATTTGCAATTGCATCTACTCCTTGTAATAAAGCTTTTCTTGCTTCTTTGCCATAAAGTATTTTTTTACTCATTTTATTACTCCTTATTTATTGATTTATTAATATTTTTATGATTTATGATTTTAAAAAGGGATTAAAATATTGCCTTTTTATTTATTAATATTTAGTTTATAATTATTTATCTTATCTATATTATATTATTTAATTTGTGCCAAAATATCTTTTACAGCAACAATTAAATAATCTTTTTCTCCTAAAGTAACTTTGCTACCAGAATAGCTTTTATAAACCACTTCGTCATCTTTTTTTAAACCTTCAACTTTAGAACCTACTCCAACAACAACTCCAACAGAGGATTTTTCTCTTTCTGATAAAGCTAAAATAATTCCGCTAGCTGTTTTGGTTTCTTCCATTTTCAATTTTAAAACAACATTGTCATGTAAAGGGATAATTGTTTTTTGTTTCATGATTAAACTCCTTTTAATTTAGTAATTTATTATAGTAAATAAAATATTTTTGTAATGATTTAATTTTAGCACTAAATAATTTAAGTGCCAAAGCAATTTTATTATATCATAAGATTTAATAATTGGCAAGTGTTAAAAGAATTAATTAGGTTTTTTGGGGGGATTCAAAAAATTATTTTATGTTTATGGTTTGAAATTGCAACAAAGTTTTTTATTTATGTTGTTATTTATTATCATAAAAATAAGTTTGATAAATAATCTTTAATCTTGGATTAAGATAAATAACACAAACCAATAATAATAAATTACAAGTAATAACTGTTTCTAAATTAAGAACAAAAATAGTAATAAAAGAAGTTATTCCATTAGCAAAAAAAATATTATAATGGGAATTGTCTTTTAGAATATATTTAATACTTGGCAAATAACATAAATAACCATTTATAGTATAAAGACAAGTATGAATTAACATAATTATAATTAAAATGATTAATAAACGTATAATATTTTTTTATTAATATTAAAATGACTTAAATCTTTATAATATAACAATCCTGTAAAGACCAAGATAAAGAGGCATTAATTTT
>NZ_MAPF01000061.1:0-603 GCF_002554195.1 New Jersey aster yellows phytoplasma
AAAAAAGTTACTTTATTAATATTTATTTTTTCAAGCAAAAAAATATCATAATCAGCTAAAATCCAAAAATGACCCAAAGTGGTTACAAATTCACAAAAAAGATAAATAATAAGTGTTAAATAAGCTTTCTTAAATCCAAAAAAAACCCTAAATAAAATAAAGGTACTAAAGCAAAATTCAAATAAGCTTTATAAGTTAAAGGAGACCTAAAATAATCATAGAATCCCATTTGTTTAGAAATATGGAATAATATAAGAGCTAAAGCAAGTATATGAGCTGCTAGAATATATTTATGCAAAGTCTTTTTAGTCTTTTGGGTGATTGAAGAATACAAAACATTGCTCCTTTTAGTTTTCTAATATACTTGTTGATAAATTTATTTTTAAGGAATTATGATATTATTTTTATCACCTCAATTATAACATATATCAAAATACAATAACATCAATGTTAATATAAATAATTTATTCAAGTTATCAAACAAAGATAAAAAATTGTTAATTAAAAATAAAAAAATAATGGATATTTTATATACATTATTTACTATAATTATTATTTAATTGTATTTGTTATAAATTAAAATTGAATAATAATCTATATTAA
>NZ_MAPF01000062.1:0-8033 GCF_002554195.1 New Jersey aster yellows phytoplasma
GGATAAAATTAGGTTATTTAACAACTTTAAAAAATCAAATATCCTAATTTACTTGCAACAATTATAAAAAATAACAACGAAAATAAACATTGCAAGTAAGGAGCAAACAGAGACAATCAATAAATTTTTTTTTGCAAACATAAATATCTCCTTGATAAAAATGTGATTAATAAAAATGAAATAGGCAAAAAAATAATTAGGAATTAAAATAATAAATAAAATAAAAATTAATCAAAAAACAAAAAATATACTAAAAAACAAAGTTTTTATCTACAAAACAAAAATATCATAATATACAATATCCAAAATAAAAGCTTAAACTATTTTACTAAATTATTAAATAAATATACAAATATAATAGCACAAAACAATCAAATAAAATAATGTTACAATTAAGATAAATCCCTATCATCAATATAAAATTATTCCAAACCAAATAAACAACAATAAATTTATTTTTAAAAAAGCAAAAAAATATCATACAAATAAACCCTTATTGTGTTATAATAATTTATATATTGTAATTAACAAAGGAGAAAAACAATGAGTAAATGTTATATAACTGGAAAAACCACCCTCTTTGGTAATCGTCGTAGCCACGCTATGAACGCAACTAAAAGAATTTGGAAAGCCAACTTACAAAATGTAAAAATTATTGACGAAAACGGCAAGATTCAAAAAGTAAAAATCTCTGCTAGGGCTTTAAAAAAGCTCAAATTACAAAGAGCCTAAAAAAATCTTTACTTTCTTTTGATTTTTTATTTTTTCTGATTTTCTCAAAAATAAAAAATCAAAAGTTCAAAAAAACCCATTAAAAAAATAAATAATAAAACACAAACACATCGTATAAAACATAACAAAATAAAAATAAAATCAAAAAAATAATAAGGAGCTCTAAACACATGAAAGCAAACATTCACCCTCAATTTAAAACAGTCGAAGTATCTTGTGCGACTTGTGGCAAACAACACCCAATTGGCACCACAGTTAATAGCATCAAAATAGAAACTTGTTCTAATTGCCACACTTTTTACACCGGAGTCCAAACTTTTGTAGTTAAAGCAGGCCCAGTTGACAAATTTAACAAACGTTATGGCATTACCCAAGACCAAAAAGTTAAAAAATTTCCTTCAAATGCTGATAACCAAAAAGAACCCGCCGAAGAACAAGAATAAAAATAAATAATAAATTCAAAAAATATTTAAAATAAAATAGCAAATCGCCCTATAAGTTCTTTTGGACCAACTATCACAACAAAAAACCAAAAAACTAAATCAAATTATCTTATTTATAAAGGAGTTCAAAAAAATGACCCAAAAAGAACAAGGGCAAGGGTTTATTGAAGTTATTTGCGGACCAATGTTTGCAGGAAAAACAGAATCATTAATTCAACGCAGAAATAAAGCATTAAAGCTCAAAAAAAAATTTTATCCTTCAAACCAAGAATAGATGACCGTTATTCTGTTAAAGAAGAGATAGTTTCTCACAATCGCAACAATATTCCTGCTATTTTAATTGACAAAAGCAAAGACATTCTCACATTTATTACTCCCGAAATTAATGTTGTAATAATAGATGAATCCCAATTTTTAGATAACGACATTATCGCTATTGTAGATTATTTAGCTAACTGCAATATTGAAGTTATTATATCAGGTTTAGAACTTGATTTTTGTGGAAAACCATTCGGACCAATGCCTTATTTATTAGCAATTGCAGACACCGTTACTAAATTAACTTCCATTTGTGCTATAAGTGGGGGAAAAGCTAACCGAACTCAAAGATTAATTGAAGGTAAACCTGCTCAAAGTAATGAACCTGTGGTTTTGGTAGGTGGAAAAGAATACCACGAACCTCGTTGTCGAAAACACCATTGTTTAGCAGACATTGACAAAACAAAAGTTAACTGGAAAAACTTCGCCAACCAATCTAAATAACTCCACTAAAATAATTCATCTAAATAATTCTTTTAGAATGTGGATTGATACTTAAAATATGGAAAATAACAACCAACAACATATTTTTTTTATGAAAGAAGCTTTAAAAGAAGCCCAAAAAGCCTACCTCAAAGAAGAAGTCCCCATCGGAGCTATCGCTGTTTTAAACCAAAAAATAATTGCACGTGCTCATAATAACAGAAACACTAAAAAACTTTTTTTTGGACATGCTGAATTTTTAGCCCTAATAAAAGCAGGCAAAAAAATAAACAGCCGTTTTTTAAATGATGTATCTCTTTATGTCACTTTAGAACCTTGCTTAATGTGTACAGGAGCAATTATACAAGCAGGAATCAAAAACCTTTATTATGGCACGAGCATTGAAAAATCATATTCTTTTAATGATATGTCATCTATCCAAAATATGCCTTTTATGGATAAATTAAATATCCAATCAGGACTTTTAGCTCAAGAAAGCATACAACTTTTAAAAAAATTTTTTCAAGAACTAAGAATCAAAAAAATAATTTACTATCCAAATAAAAAAATAAAAAAATGCAACAAAACAATAACAACTCTTATAACAACCCAATTAGACCATCACAACCGATGGTCTTTTATTTTCAAAAAAATAATTTGCCAATAATGAAATACTTTTTATTTTAAATATTTTCTAATCCTAAATAATTCACCCTACATTAAAACACTAATAATAATAATAATATTAAATAATATTTAATAAAAAATAAATAATAAAAAACACTAACTAAAAAAACAACCTTTAATATTTATATCTATTATCTATTTTACTTTTATCTTAACTATGTTTTTTCACCAAAGGCAACAAACCAACCAAAAAGAACAAAATAAAAAAATTAGAAATATTACTAAAAGCCAAAAATATGAAACATTCCAATCAAATAAAAACAGCTCAAAAAATAATTACTATCTTAAAAACAAACGGCTTCGAAGCCTTTATTGTTGGTGGCACTGTCAGAGATTATTTACTCAAAATAAATGCCAACGAAGACATCGACATCACTACTAACGCCGCTCCCAAACAAATAAAACTCCTTTTATGCCCAAAAAAAACAACCCAAATACAAATTAATTATGGTAGCCTTAAAATAACTTTTGAAAAATATCTTTTCGAAATTACTACTTACAGAAAAGAAGGCACTTACAAAGACTATCGCCACCCTAGTGAAATTTTTTTCACTAAAAACATCCATCAAGACCTTTTAAGACGTGATTTTACTATTAATGCTCTTTTAATGGATGAAACTGGTAAAATATTTGATTTCACACCCGAAAAAAAAGGCAAAACAGACTTAAAAAAAGGCTTAATTCGTACTATCAAAGACCCTTTTATTAGATTTCAAGAAGACCCTTTAAGAATTTTAAGAGCTTTTTATTTTCAATCTAAGCTATGTTTTTGCATAGAAAAAAACACCAAAAAAGCTATCATCCAAAAAAACCATTTATTAGCTAAAATTTCTTCTCAAAGAATCTATGAACACCTCGAAAAAATAATCACTCACAAAAACTGGCACCAAACTTTTAAAACCATGATAGAAACCAAAACCCATCTATTTTTACCCCAAATATACAAAAGTATTCTTTGTTTAGGTTATTTAAATGAAACTCAACTGAAATACATTCAAACACACCACAAATTAAAAAGAAGAATTTTTTGGTCAATGTCACTTTTACTAAACAACCAAATCCTTGCATCTTTTCCTTTTACCAAACAAAAGAAAAAAATCTACCAAAACATTGCCTCTTTAAGTTTATATCTTTGGGAAAATATTACTTTTAATTTATTTAAACATGGATTAAAAAATTGTCTCCTAGCTAATCAAATTAATTATCTTTTACAAAAAGAACCTTATGAAGTAGCTAAAATGCAATATATTTATCAACATTTACCAATAAAAACAATTACTGAACTTAATTTTAGTTGGAAAGAAGTCTTAAAACAATTGCCCCAAAAACCCAAAGGAACATGGATTAAACATACACAAAAAGAATTAATTACCAAAGTACTTAACAGAGAAATACCCAACATCAAAGAAAGATTAATTAATTTTGTACTTAGCAAAAATCAAACCCTAGATAAAGAATAAAAAAAACAACGAATAAAAATAAAATGAACTTAATTGTATTATTAGCAAAATTATAAACATCTATTTATTTTTTGTTTATAAATGTAATAATTCAAACTCACTATTTCCCATTATCAACATATTTTTATCAATCCCAATCTAAACCAATAGGAAACAAACGTATGAAAAAAAACCAAACCAACAACTTACCAAAATATCAAAAAGGGCAAATCTACTTTTTTACAGGCCAAGTCACAAGCATCAATCAAGGACTTCATTTTTATAATATCACCTTACAATTACAAGAAAAAAACGACATCAACATAAAATTAGAACCTCAAACCAAACCACCTATCCAAGGACAAATATATAATTTCAAAACTATTTGTCTTCTCAAAAATGAAGAACTTATTTTGATGAATCAAACATATAATTTAGCTTACAATGTATTAGATATGCAAACTTTGTACGAAACTTATTTAGTTTTTTATGAATGTTCTCCCATTTCTTTTGCAATAGTACAAGACGAGTTAGAAAGCTATTTAAATAAAATAAAAAATAAAGTCTTAAAACAAATTACTTATAATTTATATTGCAAAAACAAAAATAAATTTTTAATTTCCAAAGCAGCGTTAAAAATTCATCACAATTATTATGGCGGACTTGGTTATCATACTTTAACTATGTTAAAAATGGCAGAATCTCTTTTAAAAATTTATCCTTTTATCAATAGTGATTTACTATTTGCAGGTACTATTTTACATGACATGGGAAAAATTAAAGAACTAGATTTAGAACAAAAAAATTATACACCAAAAGGTTTGCTATTAGGTCATTTAGTCATGGGTGCTTGTGAAGTGGAAAAAGAAGCCCAATTATTGGGTTTACAAGATAAAGAAGAAGTTTTATTATTAAAACATATTTTAATTTCTCATCATGGGCTTTTAGAACATGGAGCTGCCAAAAGACCACAAATAGGAGAAGCTCTTTTACTTTGGTATTTAGATAATATCGATTGCAAATTAACATCTTTACAAGAATTTTTACAAAAAACCGATGCCCAAACATTTACAGAACCCATCCCTGTTTTAGAAAGAAAAGGTTTTTATAAATCATTAGATTTAGATCAAAATAATGATGATGAATAATTTTGTTTTTTCTTAATTACAAAAATTTGTATAATATGAAACATTAAAAGTTTTGTAATAAATTATCCAAGTAAGAATTCTTGAAAAGTTTGCCAAGGCAATAAAACACAATTAATTTTACCTGGAAATTTATAAACTATATCAAATGCTTTTAGATCCGAATTAAGAAAAGCATCATCTTAAATTTGATTTTGCACCATATCCATAAAATGATTAGTTTTATTTAAGACTTGTAATTTGGTTAAATGTTGTAAATAAACTAACATAACACCGACAGAAGCAACACAATTAGAACAAATGTTGGCTTCATATTTAATATCTATAAATTTTATTGTTATCAAAATTTTAATTGAATAATAACTTTATTACCACAATAAAAAAATTTCAAATTGAATATATCCTGTGAGTTTAGCATAAGTTTGATTTTGAGGATTGTGATAATGTTCAATAATTATTTCGTGTTTTTTAGCATCAAACATTTGTTATTTCTTTCTTGCGCTTATAATTCAAAATATGTTAATAATTTGATTATAACCATTTTTGTTGAATTCATTCTCTTAACTCATTCTGGTCTTTTACCATAATATAATCTTGAGTTATGCCAACATGTAAAAATTGTACTTTTCTATAATGATTGTCATTTAAAACTTGTTTAAGGATTGTAACTTTAGGGTGTGTCTCAGTTCCTGTTTTAGCAGTTAAAATAACAAACACATCTTCTCTATGGGGTTCAATATTTTATTTTTTGCCCTAAAACCAATGTATTTGCTTCGTGAACGTATAATCCATATTTAGGATAAAATAAGGAGCTTACCATTGTTAAAAGGCAAAGTTTCCTTCTTTTTGTGGTTTTGTAAATTTGATTATATCCTTGCATAGTATAAAAATTATTACCAATATTAGTATCAATCAAACCTTGTTTTAAGTCGTAATTACATGACAATTGATATTGGGGTTGAACTTCTTGTTCAATTAAAATCTCTAATTTAGTGTTATATTGCAAAAAATCATCTTTAATTTCAACAAGAGCATCAAACACTCTTTGAAAAGGGCTTGAAATTTTAATTATTTGTTCCATTTTTAATTCCTTTTTTGTTTTTGCTTTATAATGTTGTTTGTAGAATTGAATAAATAACAATATTAATAAACTAAAATATTTTGACTATCTATTTTAAATTAGAATGTATTTTTGACATCTTATAAGTCTTTCAAAACAGGATTGCGATTTTTATTGTTATAAAGTCCGCATTTAGAATAATAAAAGGATTGAACATATTCAAACATTTCTTTATTGTGAGTTTTTAAAATTTCGTTTTGATAATTAAGAACATGAATATTAAATCATATATTAGAATATCAGCTTTGCTAGAAGAAGTTAAACTGTTCCTTCTGTGTAATAATTTACCTTAGCAAAGGAGGTCAATGTGCGCTGTTCCGTTTTTTTAGACAACTTTTGTCTTTAAAATTGTTCTTTAAGACTTAAAATTAAGTAGATAATTTCATATCTTTTCAAACTAAAGAAATATTTTTTTAAATTTCAAAAAGTTTCTAAAACTTTTAATAATTCTTTAGTTTCAAAAGATATTTTTTTGTCATATTTTACCCTTACACTATATATTTAAGTAAAAAAAGTTAAAAAAGTGGTAAGAAAATGAAATTATAATTATTTTTTTACGTAATTATGTTATTTTGATTAAAAAAATGCGCAAAAAGTAACCTTTTTCAAGGTTGAAAATTTGAAATAAAAAACTATTATCTAAAATTTTGACAATATTGAGAAGGTGATGAATAATTTAATTTAGCTAAAATCCATTGATTGTTCCAAAATTTGGGGAAATAATTGATTATTTTTTTAACTTTTTCAGGTGATTTTTGAAATAAAAAAGGATGTTGATGTTGTAAGATAGTTTTCATTTGGCCGAAAAAGTTTTCAATTACAGTGTTATCACGTGGAGTAGCTTTTCTCGACATGCTGATTAAAAAACCTTTTTTAATTAGTGTTTGTTGGACTTTTTGTGATTGATAAACTGTGCCTTGGTCGGAATGAATGATACAAGGTTCTTTTAATAGAGGTAATTTTTGGATGGTGTTTAAAACTAATTCTTTATTTTGATGTTTGGAAGTGTGGGAAGCGATAATTTGGTTGTTGAAAGAATCAATAATACAAGAAAAATATAAAAATCCTTGGGGAGTTTTGAAATAAGTTATGTCGGTAAATAGTTTTTTCATGGGTTTAGTTGATATAAAGTCTTGATTAATTAAATTGTCTACCACTTTTAATTTAGCTTTTAAATTATTTTTATAATAATATTTATTTTTTTAATTCTTAAACGACAAAAAAATACCGTTTTCTTTCATAATAGTATAAATTTTTTTCTTGGTAATGTTTTCGTTAAAAGTTTTTTGGTATAAATCAGTGATTTTACGATGACCGCAAAAATATTTTTCTTGTAAACATAAAGCTTTGATGCGATTTTGTTGTAATAAGTATTTTTCTTTTTTGGCTTTTATTTTATTTTCGACTTTCAACCAATAATAATAAGTGCTTCTTTTGGTTTTGATAGTTTTTAAAATGGTTGTTAAATTTGGTTTTTGATTAAATTATTTAACTAATTCAAAAACAGTTTTTTTATCAGTTTTTTGGTTTTTTTTCATTAGAGTTTGTAATAATTTATTTTTTTGTTTCTCTTTTTCTATTATTTTAGCTATTTTTTTCATGATTTAAATATTGTTTCCTTTTTTTATATCATATACATAACCATTATAACTCTGAATGATTATATTTATTTAAAAAAAGGGGGGTAGCGCGCAACTGGGGGGGTTTTTATTTTTCTTCTTCTTTT
>NZ_MAPF01000063.1:0-522 GCF_002554195.1 New Jersey aster yellows phytoplasma
ATTGGGTTGGTAAGGGTTAGATTATTATCGTTTTCGGAAGAGTGATTTTTGATTATTTCTATTCTATACTTTTTCATTTCATCTAAGATTTGAGGGTCTACAAATAGAGTTTGGTTTTTAGGGCGGTAGTTTGTTTGTTGATAGGAATTTTCTTTTTAGAATGAGAAACAATTGTAATATTTAATAATTCTCCTTTAATGTTTGTAAAAAGTTTTTGATTTGAACTAAGTCGTTGGGGGTTGATTTTGTTTCCCAACCGCCCTTAATGATTCCTTGATTTGTTTCTTTTTCATATTTTCTCCTTTTAGTTAGTTTTTAGTTTTTGTTATTTTTGATATAAAAAAAGACCTTCAATTGAAGGTCAAGTTTGAATATTGAAAATATTTTTAGGTATATGTTGGATGGCATTTATTAATATTATGGATTCTTAGTCCCATAATTGGTTAGTTTAGTTACTTTACTCTTTTTATTTGTATTCCTCGATAAAATTAATTGTACCGTTGAAATTGTATAGGGGTTTTT
>NZ_MAPF01000064.1:0-18903 GCF_002554195.1 New Jersey aster yellows phytoplasma
AATATAAATTTTTGTGGTAGGGGTCTTGGTTTTCATATGTGGGGCTAATGATTTTTATTAATTGTTGAAATAGTTTTTCTTGGGTATAGGTATGTTTTAGATTATCTAAAACATGATTATTATTTTGGTTATTAAAATCATCATTTAAATAATTTAAAGAATCTAAAGTAAAGTTATCTTGAGGGAAATGAGTTTGTAAATATGTTAATAACTCTTTGATAATAATGGGTTTTGTAGTGAGTTTGTCCCATGGATGAGATGTTTGTTTTTCTAAAAATAAATATTTTAAAGCTGTAAATATTTTTGTATTTTTGGGGTTAAGTAGATTTTTGGGGTTGATTATTTGGCAGTAAAGGTTTAACTTTTCCCATTGGCCTTGTTCGATATAATTTATTAATTGTTTTAACGCTTTTTGTTCGTTGGTTAACATTTTAATATTAACTCCTTTTTTTATTTTTTAATTATATTGATATTAGAAAAAGGGATGAATTTGGCGGTAATTAAGTTTTGTAATAAATTATTGGCTGAATTGGAAAATAAGTTAATTACTTGATTAATGCCTTGTACTTTTCCTTGATTAATTTTATTGTTTAGTCTTTGAGTTTCTGTTTCATTGTTAGTTAATAAATAAAACTCAAAACGTGTGTCTAATTTTTTTAATTGTTGTCCTTCTACCATGACTTGTTTATAGCGGTCTCGGAGACAGGTTTTGAAATTAAACGCCATTATTCGTTTAGTTTCTGTGAATAAAACTAAATCAAATTTAATGTCTGGGCTGAAGAATAAATAAGCCTGTGGGTATAAATTGATGATTCCTTTGTTTTGAAAATATAATAAAATGAGGTATTCATTGATTTTACCACGGATTACTTTTTGGCTTTGAGAGTTATGTTGTTTATTATTAAGATATTCGTTTAGGAGTTTGTGGGTTTTTATCATATATTCGTTAAATGGTTTGTTGAATAAAGATGTTTGGATTATTTGTTTCGTGATGTTAACACACAAAGATTGTTGATTCAAAATATTGATATTTTTAAAATGTAAATTTAAATCCTCCTTAGTTAAAACTTTAGGGTAATATTTAAAATGATAAGCTAGTTTTTTTACTAAAGGCAAATGAAGTTCGATTAATTGATTACGAATTTCTAAATTCTTTTTATTTTTTAAAAAATCTTTAAATAATTTTTGTCTTAACATTCAATTCCTCTCTAAAAACATTTTTTTTAGAAAAGATATGAAATTATTTTTCAGTCTTGAAACAAAAAAAGACTAACTTAATAGTTAGCCTTAAAGAATTTTTAAAAAGTAAAAAGTGTCTAAACTTTTGGAACACCTCAATGACGTCTTTTTTTGACTAAATCACGAGCTTTATTGAGGGTATTTAAAACTGATTGCAAAGGGGGATTTTAACTTTAATAATTTTGGGAATTTGCATAAATTTAAACCTTTCTAAAGCAAATAAAGGATTTGAATGGCAATTTAGTTATTAGAAATATTTTAATCGATATTATAAATAAAAAATAAATTTATAATTATTTTTAATAATGGTTAAGTGTTTCAAAACTTGTAATTGAAATTTTTTTCATAAATTAAAATAGATAGATTACAGTAAATAAAATTGGCATTTTTTAAATAGATTATACAACAAAAGCAGTCAAATAAAATAATATTTTTTAGTAATTTTTAATTGGATAATTAATTTTGGTTATTGTTAAATTGTTTTAAAAAATTATTATATATAAATAACTTTGTAAATTCATGAAAATGATGATAATTAAGTCAATTCATTTATTAAGCATTAAGAAATGAAATAGTTAAAAAATTATGATTTTGGAACAGATAAAATAATAGTTAAAGGATTTTTTTTTAAGACTTTTTTTAATTGATTTTTGGTTGAAACGTGATTTAATAAAAAAGGATAAGCAAAAACTAAAACAAAAATAAAACTATATTTGCCAAAAATAAATAAAGAGGTACGATTGCTTTTAAAGATGAGCAAAGTTTGGGCAAAAACGTTAAAAATGAATCTAATGTTCCTTGCAAAGAAGCCGATATCACCATTAATAAAACAAATATAAAAAAGAATAAAGGAATCCCCAAAAATTGAATAATAGTTAATTTTATATTTAAATGATGAAATATTTTGCGAATATCTTGATCAGAAGCCCCTAAAGATTTTAGAATACCAATATCTTTGTTTTTTAAGGTGATAATATTTCTCATATGAATAATAATTTGATAAAAAGATATACCTAAAAAATATATATGAAATAGCAAAGGTGCTAATAGCCACCACCAAAATGTCTTGTTTTTGATTTGACTTTGTGGTGTAACATAACCTAAATTACAAAACCAAAGAAACATATTAAAAAACATTAAAAAAGAAAGAGTTAAGAATAAAGCACCATTGCTAGATGTAGAAATGATTTTAAAAGCTAATTTCTTATTATTTTTTAAAATATTTCGAGTTACTAAAAGAGCTGTTTGTTTGGAAAGATGAGTTTGTACTAAAGGAAAATGCATTGCTTGGTGTTGATAATTATAATTTTCATTTGCCAAAGTGGGTGTAAAATCCAGTTCCATAACATTATTTTTTGTTTTAATAAATTAAAAACTTCTTCTTGGGTATAAGTTTTATTTTGTAATATTTGAGGTTTATCAGTAGAAGTTTTATTTGCTTTTTTAGTAAGGTCTTTTGCAATTTTACCATCAGCAAATTCAATGATGCGGTCTGCATATTTATAAGCGCTTTGGGTATTGTGAGAAACTACAACAACTAAGGTATCTTTTGATATTTGTTTTAAACATTCAAAGATTTTTTTTCCTGTTTTTTCATCTAAATTACCAGTAGGTTCGTCTGCCAAAATCATTTTAGGATTTTTAATTAAAGCACGAGCAATACTTACTCTTTGTTTTTGTCCGCCTGAAAGTTGATTAGGATAGTGAGTTTCTAGACCATCCAATTCTACTTGTTTTAATATTTGTTGTATTCCCCAATTGTCTACTGATTTTGATTGTAGTTCGCAGACCATTTGAATATTTTCGAAAACTGTTAAATTATCTAATAAATTATATTCTTGAAAAACAAATCCTAAAAAATAATTGCGATAAGAATCTAGTTCGAATGAAACAAATTCATTAATGTTACGTCCTAAAACTGTAATATTTCCTTTAGTAGGTTTGTCAAGCGCTCCCATAAGATTCAATAAAGTGGATTTGCCAGAACCTGATTTACCAGTAATAAACACTAATCCTTTTTGAGGTAATTGAAAAGAAACATTTTCAATGACTTCTGTATTTTGAATTTTTTTAAATAAATTATTAATTTTTAGCATAAAAAATTAATCTCCTTTTTATTTCTTATGAAATTAAAAATAAAAACAATAGATAATGAAATATTTAAGAAATAATAATAATAGCAAGAAGTGATTTAAAATAAATTATTGTTTTTGCTTATTTATTATTTAAGAATAAAAAGGTTTATTTTGTTTTATTTAAGGCAACTTTTTTACTTAGTTTGGTGTTTTTTAGTTTTTTAATTATGAACCAATAAAGAAATGTAATAACTAAAGAAGTGAAAGCAACAGCAGCAGTAATAACTTCAAATATGTTATCTTTAACCCCTTGTTTTAATTTTTCAGGAAAAGTTTTTTTAACATCTGCAAATTCTTTTGTAACTTCTTTTTTTGCTTCGTTTCCCACATATTTAGCTAATCTACGAGTTAAATTAGAAGCTATTAAAGAAACATCATTGCTTTTTTCTCCTAAACACCAACCAAGCAGTTTAGTTGCAAATTTATGATTATTTAAAAAATTTCTAATATCAGCAATTCCTTCTTGGGGATCTTATGTTTAAAGATTCAGGAACAACATCAGCATCAGCATAAGGCCAAAAATTATTAATTTTATCTTTAATAGATGACCAAAGGTTTTGTTTTTCTTGTTTATCTTCAGGGTTTTGTAATTTATCCAAATCTTCTTTCACTTTTTGAACTTTTTGTAAATTATCCAACGCAGTTTTATAAGCTTCTTTTAAGGGTTGAGGAGTTTGATTATCCAAAAAAGGAAAAAAACTTTTAAGAGATTGCCACCAACTTTTAGAAGGTTTTAATAAATTGGAAACATCTTGAAACTTATTTTCTTTTAAATTTTTTTCTACTTCTTTATATTTTTGTTCCGCTTTTTTATATGCTTCATCAAATTCTAACATATTTTTTAATATTTCTTCTTGTTGGGTTAATTCTTTAATTTTTTCTTTTGTGTTTTCGATAGCAGTTATTTCTTCTTGTATTTGGTTTAATAATTTTGTGTCAATATTTTCAGGAGTTTTGGTTCCTGGCAATTTCTTATAAATAGCTGATCCAGTTGTTTTGGTTATATTCCACAACCAAGAACCCCATCCTTCTTTTTGTTCTTCTTGCTTTTCTTCTTTTGGTTTGTTTAATTGATTATCTTTTGCATCATTTTGATCTTTATTATTACCCTCATTTGAACTCTCTTCTTTATGTGCAAAAACAACATTATTATTAAAATAAGGATTTTCTTCTTAAAAAAACTAAAACCACAAACATTAAAAACTATAAAAATCAAAAAATTAACTAAATTTAATATTAATGCTAAACATAATATTTTTTTACCTATAAATTTCATTGTTTTACTCCTTAGTTTTATAGGACATTTAAGTATTAATTAAATGTTATGATAAGATATTTTATTGTAATTATAATTTATTTTAGTTTTTTCTAAATTAAACAAATAAATTATTTTTTTGGATAGTTAGGTTTTTGAGGTACGAATTTAAAAATAATTCATGATGTTTTTGGTTATAATAAAGTCTGAATAATAAAATAGTAAAGTGTTATTTCTAATTTCTATATACTTATAAATGCTACCTTATTTATTATAACTTATTTTTATAAAACAAAAAACAAATTTGTGATGTTGGCAAGCTAAAAATACCTTAGTGAAGGATTATTTTTTTTATTTAAGTGTTTTGAAATTCTTTAAATATGATAAAAAAACAATTTGTTAAACAGGTTTGTTGAGTGTAAGTTTTTTATATCCAAAGAGCAATTTTTTCTTCTAAAATATAGTTTCCTGAATCATTTAGTATCACTTGATTGTTTTTTATTTGAATATAACCGTTTTTTAAAAGCATTATTAAGACATTTATTATAACGAGATAAGGACCATTTGAGGTCTTTATAAATCTCTTGAAAATGATTTTTTTGCAATTGATCTTGGTGATTTTTGAGATGCATTAGTAAAGAAATAATCATAAATTCTTTTTTTTGCAAATTATTTTTAATCATTTTAGCAACAATTCCAGTTTTAGGGGCTAAGAAGAAAAAGAGCAAAAAGTTAACTAAATTTGTAAAAGCAATTAATCCTGATACTGGTAAATTAAGTCCAATTGCCAAATAATAACCAAGGCTAGAATTCACAAATGAGAGCCATAAAGAAAGCAAAAAACTATTACATAGATTCTTAGTAGCCAAAAGAGATGTAGCAGCAGGTCCAATCATACAAGAAATTACCATAATAGAACCAACTACATCAAAAGAAATAACAGCTGTTATAGAAACTAAAAACATTAATAAATAATTAATTAAAGTAGTGAAAAATCCTAAGATTACAGCAAGATTAGGATCAAAAATATAGATTTTTAATTCTTTATAAAAGAAAAAAACAAACAATAAATTAAAAAACAAAAGAGGAATAATTTTTTTGAGTTGTTTAATGTGGGTGAGTTCAATATTGCCTAAAAAAACAGCATCAGTATCTAAATGTTCGTGTCTTGTATAAAGACTTATCAAAATAATAGCTACCGAAAAGAAAAAAGTAAACACAATTCCAATAGAAGCGTCTTTAGTAACTTTAGAGTGTTTGCCTAAAAGTTCTACCATATAAGCTGTAAGCACGCCCACTAAAGCAGCTCCCATAATTAAAAGAGGAGAATTAAGATTTTTAACTACTAAAAAAGATACAACTATTCCTAATAAAACACTATGACTCATAGCATCAACTACCATAGAAGACTTTTTCAATACTAAAAAAACTCCTAAACTAGCCAAAGTCAAAGAACAAAATAAAATAACTAAAAAAACATCTAGTTCAAAACCACCAATAATATTTTTTATAAAACTTATCATTAAACAATACCGTCAATTAAATTTTCAACTATTTTAATTCCTTTAGGTGTTAATTGGACTTTTTGATTTTGTAACATTAAATATCTTTCCTTCCATAAAAAAGTTTCTATTTGAATTATTGGCAAACTTAAAGTATGATTTTCTTCTTGTTCATAATAAAGATGAATAAGTTGACGAAATTTTTTAATCTTTTTTTGATATTTAATTTTTTGCAAATATCTACTAATAACTCCATATTTAGGAGAAAACAACAAGGAAACAGCAATAAATAAAGTAGTAATAACAATAATAATTGGTCCTGTTGGCATATCTTGTATACTATTACTTATAAAAACTCCAATCAAACTAGAAAAGAAAGTAACAACAGAAGCAACAAAAACATTAGTAACAAATCTATCACTAAATTGACGAGCAATTACTCCTGGCATAATTAAAAAAAGCACTTGTCAAAATAATGCCAATAATTTTTAAACTAGTAACTACTACTCCAATTAATAATAAATTAAGAATAAAAGTCATAATTTTAATGTTAAACCCTACACTTTGGGCAAAGTTATCATCAAAAATATAGATTTTGAATTCTTTCCACAAGCCAACTACAACAACTAAAGTAATTAAAGCCATAATACCAGTAGAAATCATATCTAGTTCAGTTAATAAAGCAATTTGTCCTAAGATAAATTTTTCCAAAGTAGCTATTTTGTTATCCTCACAAGTATTTTGAGCAATGGCAATTAAAACATTGCCAAAACCAAAAAAAGAAGCAAGCACTAACGATAAGGCTGTATCTGATTTAATTTTAGAATATTTTTTAATAAGTTCCATCAAAAGCAAAGTAACAAACGAGGCAAGAATAGCACCCAACCACAAAACCCAAATATCTGTACTACGAGCAAAAAGATAAACTAAGGCAATTCCTGGCAAAGTGGTGTGCGAAAGAGCATCTCCAATTAAGGCTTGTTTTTTCAAGATAATAAAAACACCTAAAATACCCGATGTAAATCCTAAAAAGCTAGCTGCTAAAAGAACTTTAACAACAGTATAATTAAATTCTAAAACAAACATATTTAACACTTTCTTATTTATATTTAATTTTATTTTGTTTTCTTTGGGGTTTGCAAATTATGAATATCTTTTTTTAATTTTTTATTTTGAAAAGTTTTATTTAAATTAGTTTTATTAAAAACTTCATCCGTAGTGCCACTTGCAATTTTTTGTACGTTTAACAAAACTACATGATCAAAATATTGAGTCACTGTTTCTAAATCATGGTGCACTACAATAATGGTTTTATTTTCTTTTTGCAAATCTTTTAAAACTTGAATAATTTTTTTTCTGTTTGGATATCAACTCCTTGAAAGGGTTCGTCCATAAAATAAATATCTCCTTGTTGAGCTAAGGCGCGAGCTAAAAAAATTCTTTGTTGTTGCCCGCCTGAAAGTTCAGATATTTGACAATCCTTAAGATCTTGCATTCCTGTTTTTTCTAAAGATTGCATTACTATTTCTTTATCTTTGGCAGTTGGTTTTTTAAACCATCCTAAATGTCCGTAACGCCCCATCAAAACAACATCAAACACAGTAGTTGGAAAATCCCAATCAACTGAATTTCTTTGTGGCACGTAGGCTACTTTTTTTCTTAATTGCCCATATTTTTGATTATAAAATAAAACTTCTCCAGAAATTTTGTGAATCAATTCTAAAATTGTTTTGATTAAAGTAGATTTTCCAGCACCATTAGGGCCTAAAATTGCTGTCAAAGAGCTTTGATAAATATCTAAATCAATATCCCACAAAACTGGTTTTAGATGATAAGCTACGGTTAGGTCTCTAATTTTAATGGCTATTTCTTTTTTCATTATAATCTCCTTATTTATTTGTTATTGTTTTAATTCTTTTTCTATTGTATGAATATTGTGTAATAAAGCTCCAATATAAGTGGAATGCTTGTATTTCGTTGGATTTCCTTGTGAATCTTTATCATCTTCAAATTCTATTGGCTCTTCACTTTCTGAACCCAAAGCATCAGCGTATAATTCTTCATCACTTTTTTTAATATTATGACCTTTACTTTTTACAGATTCTTTAAGAGAATCAAGCGTTCCTTCTGGAAAAGAACTTTCTACAAAAATAGCTTTTACTTGGTTGTTAACCAGTTTATTAGCTAATTCTTCAATATCACTAATACTAGCTTCTGTTTGGGTAGAAATTCCTTGAATTGGACTTAACTCAAAATCATATTTTCTAGCTAAATAAGAAAAAGCATCATGGGCAGTAACTAAAATAAAAGTTTTGCCTTGAGAAAAAAAATGTTCTTTTAATGCTTTAAATTTCTTGCCTACATATTTATGTAATAATTTTAATTTGTGTGCATATGTTTGACAATTATGTTCTAAATTATAAATATCACTTTGGCGAAAACGCGAATCTTTTACCAATGCTGTTTTTAATTTGTATTTTAATTGGTGTAAAACTTTAATCCAAAGATCTATATCAAACCAAATATGAGGATCTGGCCCATGAGTATCTTCATCTCGTTTAATATCTCCTTCTTTAATGCGTTCATCCTCCTTGCCTTTTTGATTTATAACTTTGGTATTTGCTTCATCTAACTGCACTACTGTAAAGGAATTATTCGTTAAAAGCGGAAAGGCTTCTGCCATTTTAGCTTCCAAATGCAGTCCATTAATCACAACTAAATCAGCTTCTTTAATTTTTTTGCGATCTGATAATTTGGTTTTGTAATTGTGCGGATCAATTCCTACTCCCATCAAAGAATCAACTTGAATGCCTTTAATTTTGTTATATTTGTTTTTGTTTTCTTCTTCTACAACATCACCAACTAAATGCTTGACTAAATCTTTTAACATGGTAGAAGTCGTTACTATTTGTAAATCTTTTGAAACAGTTTTGGCATTTTTGGCTTTTGTCAAAGAAAAAAAAGGAATAGATAAAATCAGTGTTGTTATTGTTACCAAAAGAAAAATGATTATTTTTTGTTTGTGTTTAATAAAAAAATCCATAATTATGGTCTCCTTTTTGCCTTTCTGAATGAATTTAAAAAATGATCTAAATTTTAACTATTTTGTGAGGTAAAAACAATGTTGTAAAAAATATCTAAAAATATGTAATTATAATTTATTGTTTTTAGGATTTATTTATAAAATCCATCATTAAAAAATTTCAATTTTGATACAGTTATTACCATACATTTGTAATAAAGTAGTAAAAATGTTTAATTATAATGAGGATTAATTTGTTATTGGGAGTTAGGTTAATTTTAGTAATAAAATGTTTTTATTGGATGTTTTACAAATAAGTTTATTGCTTGTGATTTCATTTTTTTAAAATGTTTTTCATATTTACATTATGAAAAAAAACTACAAATTTAAAGATATTTATTATATCTTAATATAAATTAATGCAAAATGTTATGCAAGTTTTTTTTGAATTGTTTTGCAATACCTTGTATAAATACAAAAAAGGGAAAGTCCAAAAAATAAATTAAGGTATTCAGGCAAATATTCCAAATATAATAATTTAATACCAAAGTTATTAAAAAAATAAAAAATATGGCTAATAATTAAATAAAAGAGTTTATTAGCGCAATAACAAATTTAGAAAATATGCTTATTATTTTCCAAAACATTGCAAACATATTATAAAAAAATAGTTATTAATTAAATATATTGGGGTTACTATATAAATAAGTTCTTATTTAATGAAATCCAATTGCAAAAAATAGTTTTTGGGTTTGAGTTTGGAAGTCATTATGTAGATTATATATAATCAAAAAATAAATATAATTAATTTAGTATCTTGCTTATTTTGCTCATATGCGATTTGTTAAAAATTAATAAATTTAGAAATAAATAACTTATAAAATTTGTAGTTGATTTTGAATATTTTAAATCTAATAGAAGTAAGAGTTTAGATTTAAGAATTAAAATATTTAAATAATTATAATTATATTATAATATAAAATTGTTTAAATTAAACATAAAAAAATTTGGCAAAATATTTTAATTCAACTTTTTTATTTAGGGCGTATAATAAAATTAAGGGATACAGAGTTGTTAAAAAGGCACAATGATAAAATGTGATAAATACAAATGTTGCATAAAAAATGCAATTATAATTTAATATTTTAATGGGGCATTTTTAACCCTTTAATATTTATAGAAAAGTAAAATATTTGTAATATGAAAACCAAAAGCAAAGCAATTATGTGTTTGTTTCCCAAATACCTTACTTTAATTTTATTCATTATTTTATTGGGCATACATTTTTGCAATAGAATTAGCATTTATGCTGTAAAAAAACAACAACTAGAAAACATCCAAGAAGAGGAAAATGGAATAGGGGTTGTAAAAAATACAAATAACACACAACAAAAACACCAAATAATAAATAATCAACATTCAAAAAAATTAAAGAACCCCAAAAATTTTGAAAAATTATTTCCCCCAGAAAAAAGAATAATCAATGATTTTAGTTATTATAAACAAAACAATCAATTAACCAAACAAGATATTATAATCGCTTTAAATGGCATGCTTAAAGAAATAAAAAAAGAATCAAACATACAAATAGAAAGTGATGATTTTGAAATAGCAAGCGAACAATTAGAAGAAAAATACGAATCACAAACACAAAATCCAGAAGAAATACAATGGAAAGGTAGTTTTCAAATTGAAGATATATTGGGTAATAAAATAGAATTCAATTTTACTAAAAAAATGATAAACTTAGATGAAATTATTACAAATAACCATTTAGGAACAATTCAAATAACACCTAATATTACTGAGGAACAAAGAAAAAAATTAATATGTGAAGTTATTTGGCAAAAAAATCCTCAACTCCAAAATAAATTTTTAACTAAAGATTTTCAATTTACCAAAAACAAAGATGGCAGTAATAATTTTTGTAGAATAGAATACGATTTAGCAAACGAAGACAAATATCATGAATATGAAGGCATAATTGACCTAGAAATTAACTATCAACAAGAAACAAGCACACCTCCAACAACTAAAACCACTACAACAAATTCAATAATGTTTTATAAAATTATAATAATTTTAACCGGCCTAATAGTTGCTTTTTTACTTATTTTAATTTATAAAATCAAACATCAAAAAAATAAATGAATTGCTTTCTTTAAATTATTTTAATATCTTTCAAGAAATATCAAAATATAAAACCATAAAGACAATGAAAGCCAAACTTTGTAGTTTGGCTTTTTTATTTATAATAAAGGGGATGAATAATTTTTAAATTGCTTAAAAAACAAATAAATATACAATAATTATAAAATGAATAATATTAATTATATATTATTACACAAATATAGATATACCAAATAATAAATATAACAACAAAAAAATAATATTTATTGATTTTTAAATAATTTAATAAAAAAGGTCAATGTGCATAAGCCATGTTCTGTTCTTGTTAAACAAGTGTGGCTATTTATCTGCTACTAATAAGTAGTGCAAAACTAATTTCATTTAATCGCTTTGCATGCCCCTACCATTATTTTGGGTTGTTAGCTTGAGGGGTTTATCACGTTTCACTTAATTATTTCTAATTAACTCGTCTCTGTGACACTTTCAGTTTTTATCTCATAGATTAAAATAATGTAATTATCTCAATCCTTAGATCTAAAAAACGCCGTTACTTTTTACAGTACTCTAAGTTATTAATTCCTTAGACACAAACACTACATGCAATCGCAGCATGTGCTAACATGGACTTTCCTAAGCTTAAAATAATTATTTTAAACCTCAGCCACTTGCATTGACCTATTTTATTATATCAAACATTAAAGTAAAATGAAATCTTTAAATTATGTTTGTAGATGTTTTAATGATAAATTAAGAAAATAAATTTTTTTATTGGGTGTTTTATATTAAGATTTCAAACATTTGATAATTTTGTAAACTGCATCAGTAGGAGCCAAAGCGCTTAAATCAACAACAACAATCCGATAAGTTATAATTATCAACATGCTCAATAGCAAAAATAATATGAATATGCAAATCTAAAATAGCTTTTATTATTGAGGAGTTATCTAAAAAAAAGTCACCTTCTGTATCCAAACAAGAATATGGATTGTTATACTTAATTTTCTAAGAACTTTATAATTAACATAAAGTGTTTTTAAACTAAATTATAATTGGTAAAACTTTTAACAGACTCTTTTAGGTAATAAATATCTTTTGGATTCAAAAATAAAGTGTCTGTCGATTTATCATACTGAGTTTGTTAATAGTTTTCTTTCTTAATTAATATTTTCATATATGATGAACATCTTTTTTTTTAATAATATAATTAGCACAATAAGATATATAAATGCTCTATTGTTCATTGTTAAAAACCCCATGATTTAGTCCTTTTGTTTTTTATTTTATTATAACTCAATTTTGATGAATTAGTTTATATTTTTGGTTGGAAAAAGGAAGGTTTTGGGTAATAAAAAAAGATCTTAATATAAGATCTTGCATTTGACTTATTTTTTTTTGGATCAAAAATATAATTTCTTTGTGTTATAATTACCAAATTATAAAAAATCAAATAAACGATCACAAATTTTAACTTGATCTCCTGGTTTGGCTCCTTTTTTTTGTAATTGTTCTTCCATCCCTATTTTTTTCAATATTCTATTAAATCTTTTTACAGATTCTTCGTTGTTAAAATCGGTACGATGAAAAAAAATTTCTACTTGATTTCCAGAAACAACAAAAACAGAATCACTTTCTTTAATAACAGAAATGGTTTTTAGATTATCAGTAAGGGTGTATAATTTAAAGTCATTGTTGTTATTTGGGTTAACTTCTAAGGGGGTATTTTGCAAAAAGGAGCTCATTTTATATTTTAAGATTTCTAAATTATCAAAAGAAACCAAAGAAAGGGGGATAATAGGTTGTCCTTTGATTTTTTGTTTCAAAAGAGTAAGTTTTTTCAAAGAATCAGGTAAATCCATTTTATTGGTAACAATAATTTGTTTTTTAAGTAATAATTGGGGATTGTATTGTTTTAATTCTTGGTTTAAAGTTTGGAAATCTTGGTAAGGGTTTGAACTTTCCATACTTAAAATATGAACTAAAACACGACATCTTTCAATATGTTTTAAAAATTGAATTCCCATACCACAACCTAAATGAGCATTTTCAATTAGGCCTGGTAAATCAGCTACTACAAAACTAAAACCATCCACTTCAACAACTCCTAAATGAGGTTTAATTGTGGTAAAAGGATAGGAAGCAACTTTAGGTTGGGCTTTGGAAATAGCAGAAATAAGAGAGGATTTCCCAACACTTGGAAAACCTAATAATCCGATATCAGCTAAAACTTTAAGTTCTGTTTTGATTTTAAAACTTTCACCTAAATCACCTTTTTCAGAATAACTTGGAGCTTGATTTTTAAAAGTAGCTAATGCTTTATTGCCTTTGCCGCCTTTACCGCCTTTAGCAATA
Organism: New Jersey aster yellows phytoplasma; assembly: GCF_002554195.1. NCBI lineage: Bacteria > Bacillati > Mycoplasmatota > Mollicutes > Acholeplasmatales > Acholeplasmataceae > Candidatus Phytoplasma > New Jersey aster yellows phytoplasma. The sequence goes on from NZ_MAPF01000064.1 coordinate 13,633, forward strand.
ACTAAGGTTTGTTGGTCGTATAAGATCTCTCCCAAAAACTTGTTATCAGCAGTGTAAAAAACTGTTCCTAAAGGAACTTTAACATAAAGATGAGGGGCATTGGCTCCATTTTGACCTTTATTTTTTCCATTTATTCCATGCGGCGCTTTAAGATGTTTTTGATATTTTAATTTTAATAAGGTATTCTCGCCTTTGTCGCCTACAAAAATAACAGACCCGCCGTTGCCGCCGTTGCCGCCAGCAGGTCCTCCAAAAGCTACATATTTTTCTCTTCTAAAAGCAACGATGCCATGACCACCATTACCAGCAAAAACCTCATTAAAAGCTTCATCAACAAAATGCAAACTAAATACCTGCTTTCTTTAAATACATAAAAAAAATTATTGCAGATAAACAGAAACTTTTTTACGACCATGCTTTTTTTCAAATTTAATGATTCCACTCATTTTAGCAAATAAAGTGTCATCTCCACCTCTACCAACGTTAAAACCAGGGTGAATTTTGGTTCCTCTTTGACGATAAATAATAGCGCCTGCTTTGGCAAATTGACCGTCAGAAAGTTTAGCACCTAATCTTTTGGAATGAGAATCTCTACCATTTCGAGTAGAACCTGCTCCTTTTTTAGAAGCAAATAACTGAATTTGTAATTGTAATAACATGTTATAACCTCTTTCTTGTTTGAATTTGAGATATTTTTTTAAAATGATTGGGGTATTGTTTGACTAAATTGCAGATAGTGTATTCTAAATTATCTAGCAAAATAAAAAGGGTGGGATTTTGGGTGGTTTTAACTTCTAATTCAAACAACTTATCTTGTAGATTGTAGGTAATATCTGTTTGGAATTGAAGCTTTTCTAAAGCATTCAGAGTCACAATAATAGCAGTAGAAACCGAAGCACATACAATATCAAAACCTTTAGGAGCGTATAAAGCGTGACCGAAAACTTGAATACTAGTAATTTTTTTTGTTCTTTGTAAAAACAATAGCGAATCATAGTTTTTAAACAGTTATTTTAGTAATCAAAAGTTTAGTATAGGATTGTCTGTGTCCTTGTTTACAACGATATTTTTTACGTTTTTTATACTTAAACACAATAATTTTTTTAGCGCGATCATGTTTGATTACTTGAGCTGTTACTTTAGCGTCTTTAACAAAAGGGACGCCTAAAACAGGATTGGAGCCACCAACAGCCAAAACTTCTTGAAATTGATAAGTTGTTTCTGGCTCAACATTTAGTTTTTCAACATAAATTTCTTGTCCTTCAGAAACACGAAATTGTTTTCCCCCAGTTTTGATGATTGCAAACATTTTATTTCCTCCTTGCAAAAATTGCAAATTATCTTGGATAATTTATTGAATCTGATAATAATTAATTGTTTAAAAACAATGGTTTTTATATTTTTTTTATTGGGCATTAAAACCAAACCAAAAAAAAATACAATAATCATACATTATTATAACATATCTTATTGAAATATGAATGTTTTTTTGTTATGAGGTTTTATTATTGTGCTTTTTGAGATATCTATTTTGCGGATGGGCGCTACATTTATCACTACAAGCCCCTAAATATTTGTGTTCGTTATGTTCGTGGCACAAAATTTGTTTGTTGCATTGAGGATTAGAGCAATTAATATAGCGTTCACAAGGGGTGCCATCAAAATAGTCTTTGCCAACGATAACATGTTCTTTTTGATTAACAGTAACTGCTATTCTTTGATCAAAGACATACATTTGACCATCCCATAAAACACCTTGAGTTTCGGGGTGTTTACCATAAGAAATAATTCCTCCTTCTAGTTGATAGACATCCACGAAACCTTCTTTTTTTAAGAAAGTACTAAATTTTTCACAACGCACACCGCCAGTGCAATAAGTTACGATTTTTTTATTTTTTAATAAATGGGTGTTTTGTTTGACCCAATTTGGCAAATCACGAAAATGTCTAATGTTAGGGTTAACTGCATTTCTGAAATGTCCTAAATCATATTCATAGTCATTACGAGCATCAAGAATTAAAACATCTTTTTCTTGCAAGGCTTGCAAAAATTCTTGAGGAGCTAAATAAGCGCCTTTGTCTTTGGTAAGATCAACCTTTTCTTCAAGACTCAAATTAACCAATTCAGGCTTGACTTTAATAGAAAGACGCGGAAAAACTTGTGCATCCACATTTTCAATTTTAAAAACAGTATTGCAAAAACGCACATCTTGTTTTAGTTGATCGATGTATTTATGTATTTGTTCTTTTGGACCTGACAAAGTGCCGTTAATACCTTCTTGGGCAACAATAATACGTCCTAAAAGTCCTAGAGATTCGCAATATTTAAAATGTTGGTTTCTAAAAGTTTGAGGGTCTTTTATTGGAACATATTGATAATATAAAATAACTAAGTATGAGGAGTTAGAAGTTTTTGTCATAAAATAATTATGCCTCTTTTCAATTGAGATTGCATGCAAAATCTAATTAATTTAGACTTTATTTTATTATTAAAATAAATTATTATGAATTTAAAATAATGAATGATTGATGTTTTTTGTTTCATTTATAATTTTTTATTTAGGTTTTTTCAGATAAATATTAAGGTTTATAAAATAAATTTTAGGAGTGTTCTTCCCAAAAAATATACATATTTTGAGCACCATTTGACATTTGTTTTAAATCATCTAAACTATATTTTATTTCACCTTTAAAACTTGCAGTCCTTGTACCACCATCAAAAAATACTCCTAATAAATCCGAAGGAGCGTCTTTAATGCGGCACAAAAGGCAAGGATAAGTTTGAATGGTCTCGGAATTATAACAAGGATAATCAGATATAAAACCCCAAAAATATGGATTAATATTCGTTTTAATATAGGTTTCTATTTGTTGAGGAAAAGTTTGAGAATTGTGGGGGCGTAAATAAATGTTTTTAATTTGCATATTGATATTACCTCGCAATTATTTTAGTAAATAGAAATAATGAATTTTTGGGGTTTCCTTTGAAATAGTTATAAAATTATTAAAGGTTTTATTAGTGGCTTTTGGTTTGGCAATAAAAAACGCCGAATCATTTTATTTTTCATAAAAGATTCGACTCTATATTCTAAATTATTATTGTTAAAAACATTCAAATTACTTAATAATATCGGTTCCTAAATAAGACTGTAAAATTTCAGGAACTGTAATAGTGCCATCTTGGTTTTGATAATTTTCTAAAATAGCAATAACAGTTCTTCCAACAGCCAAACCTGAACCGTTTAGAATATGAACGTATTCATTTTTGTTGTTTTTAGGATTTTTCATTTTAATATTGGCGCGTCTTGCTTGGAAATCGCAAGAATTACTGATAGAACCAATTTCACGATAACAATTATAGCTGGGTAAAAAAACTTCTAAATCATAAGTTTTTGACATACTAAAACCCAAATCACCAGTAGAAAGCAAAACAACACGATAAGGAAGTTTGAGCAGTTTTAGTATTTCTTCGGAATCTTTTAACATTTGTTCTAGATATTCATAAGAATTTTGGGGGTGGCAAAACTGGATTAATTCTACTTTATTAAATTGATGTTGTCTAAAAATACCTCGGGTATCTTTGCCAGCTGAGCCTGCTTCTTGGCGAAAAGCAGTAGTGTAGGAGACGTATTTAATAGGAAGTGTACCTGGTTTAAAAATTTCTTCACGATGCAAATTAATGGTAGGAACTTCTGCTGTAGGATTTAAATACCAATTATTTTTGGAATTGTAAAGTTTGTAGACTTCATCTTCAAACTTAGGTAATTGACCTGTTGCAAACATGGATTTTTCATTGATAATATAAGGAGGAATGATTTCTTGATAACCTTTTTTACTATGAAGATCCATCATAAATTGAATTAAGGCTCTTTCGAGTCGTGCTCCTAGCCCTTTACAAACGACAAATCCACTACCAGAAATTTTGGAAGCTCTTTTAAAGTCCAGAATATCTAGTTTTTCTGCTAAATAAACGTGGTCTTTAGGTGTAAATGGAAAGGTTCTTATTTGCCCTTCGCAATACAATTCCTTATTGTCTTTATCGTCTGTGCCAATCGGCAAAGAATCATGTGGCAAATTGGGGGTAATACTTAAAATATCAAAAATTTCTTGTTCTTGGAGTTTTAACTTTTGTTCTAATTTTTGTAAATCATCACGCAAAAAATTATTTTCTTGCAAAAAAAGGGCAATATCTTCTTTAGCATTAGCTTTTTGGGCAACTTTTTTAGCTGATTGATTTTTTTGACTTCTTAAATTTTGTATTTGCAAAAGTAAAGATTTTCTTTGTTGTGCTAAAAGAGGCAATTTATTTAAATAAGCAAAACTTTGTTGTCTTTTTTCTAATTTTGCAATAACAGATGGCAGATTTTGGACTACAAAATTCAGATCTAACATAAAAAATACCTCTTTACTTTGGAAAAAATTGATTTAATGGGGTGGTGGCAAAAATAATAAAATAAATCAAAGGGATAGAATAAATCTTTTAATTGAATGTTTTTTACAATATTTTTATTAATGTTTTTGTTTGTTTGTTGATAAAATCAAACCATAAATGCATCAAATTATAAGATAAAGAAGGTGGGCATTAATACATCTTTGCCAATAAATTTTTATGCGAAATATTATTAATTGTAGTTATAGAGCCTTTTTTAAGGATATATTTACGTTCATTTAATGACGATCTCAATACAAACACTTGTCACCAAAAATGATCCTAAAATAAACCCTGAAATTACATAAATTACTTTGTTTAACCAAAAACATGAATTTATTAACCTTTTTCAATCAAATATAATTAAAAAGAAAAATTAAAGTGTGTTTACTAATTTTTGTAAATCAGATTTGTTTCTAGCAGAAAAGTTAGCGTGATAAACTCTTTTAGAAACACCTTTATCAAATTTTTTATAAGCTACACTTAATAAAGCTAAGGCTTTTTGTTTATCAGCATTTGCCACTGCAGTTTTTACTTGTTTTACCACTGTTTTTACAGATGATTTAAAAGAAAAATTTTGTAAACGACGTTTTTCATTAGTTTTATTACGTTTTTTTTGTTGTTTAATATTAGCCATGATTATAATCTCCTCTTTTTTAATTACTTAATTATCAATTTTATTATTAATAACTCTACTGAGGATTATACCAAAATTTAAATAAAAAATCAAACAAATAATTAATTAAGGCAATATATAAAATCCAACCCCACTTGAAAAGAATAGGTGATAGCTCCGTAAAAAATATGTTATTTTTTATTATTTATAAATAAAATAAAAGGAGA
>NZ_MAPF01000065.1:0-4983 GCF_002554195.1 New Jersey aster yellows phytoplasma
AACACTTATTTATTGTCTTTAAGAAAACTAAAATTTAAATGTTTATTTTAAAATTATATTTTGAATATATAAGTTATTTTTTTAAAATGATAAAAGTTCTTCTAAATGTGTTTCTTGTTTAGGTGTTAATTTCTTTTGTTTTTATATAAACCACAAATATCTTAATAATGAATCCCGTAATTCTGTTTTATTATCTATTTTATGAAATTATTTTGCATTCATTGAATTTTTTGAATTTGCTTAATGTTTTTTGGATTGCTTTTTTTATAAATAATATTTTGCAAAACCAAAATATCATAATCCATATAATCACAAAAAATAAATTTGAAAAAAGATAAAAATGGCGAATTAATTGAAGGTTTTATTATCCCTAAATATTTTTTTACACATTCCCATAAAAAAATAAAGTTTTTTGCTCATAAAACAACTCTTTTTATATAATTAACTTTTATAACATTTTGTTAATAATCATTCCTAAACATTTCAAAAATTAAATAATTCTATCACCCTAAATTATAAACAATTACAAAAATTTATCCAACCCAAAATCAAGGAAAAACCAAACTGTAATTAAAGTTTGGGTTATTTTAATTAAAAAATGATACATTTGTAAAAAATCAAAAATCTTCAAAGAAAGCCTTAGATTTAGGAAACTTATCAGTTTCAAAAATTTCTTTCGGAGTGCCTTTTTCAAGAATTTTACCTTGTTCCATGAAATAAATAGTATCAGATACTTTTTGAGCAAATTTCATTTCATGAGTTACAATAATAAGGTTTATTTTTTTCTCTGATAATTTTTGTAAAGTTTGTAATACTTGCAAAGTAGATTCAGGATCTAGAGCAGAAGTTGGTTCATCTAAAAGAATAACTTCAGGTTTCATACATAAAACTCTAGCAATAGCAACGCGTTGTTTTTGTCCCCCTGAAAGTGTTTCTACTCTTTGATTAGCAAGAGCTTTTAAATCTAGTTCTTTTAACCGTTCTAAAGCATTTTCTTGAGCTTCTTGTTTAGATAATTTTAATACTTTCATCGGAGCTAAACAACAATTTTCTAATACTGTCTTTCCTTCAAATAAATTAAAACTTTGAAACACCATTCCTACTTTAGTTCTTAAATCAGATAATTTTACTCCTTTATCTAAGATATTTTTATTATCAATTAAGATTTGTCCAGAATTAGGTTCTTCTAATAGATTAAAACACCTTAATAAAGTAGATTTCCCTGAACCTGAAAAACCAATAATAGTTACTATTTCTTGTTTTTTAATTTTTAAATTAACATTTTTTAAAATCTCTTTATCGCCAAACTTTTTACAAAGATTTTTAACTTCAATTAAATATTGCATTCTAAACTCCTTTTTTTTGTTTTTCTAAATATTTAACAAATAAATTAGCAATCGTAATTAACAATAAATAAATACAAGCAGTAATAGCATAAGGAATAGCAATACTTCCTGTTTGAACGATTTGAGTTTTGGCTTTCCATGCTACATCTAACAGACCAACCAAACCACCAAAACAAGCACTATCTTTAATATTTACAATAAATTGTTGTACTACAAAAGGAAGTGATCTTTTAAGTGTTTGGGGAAGAATAACAAAAAAAATGTTTGTCTTTGAGTCATTCCTAAAGCTAGAGCAGCTTCTTCTTGTCCTTTATCTAAAAACTTAATATTTTGTAATAAAATACTCGTAATACTAACTGCTGAATTTAATAATAACACTATAACACCTGAATACATCGGATTTAATTCAGGATTATAAGCTCTCCAACCAAAATGAACTATAATAATTTGAGCTGCTACTGGAATTGATTTAAAAATATAAAGTATTGCATCAAGTAAGTAAAGAAAACTTTGTATTAACCCTAAAATAAAGGGTTTTTGTGTTTGATAATTAGGTTTAATGCTTTTAATCCCCGTTAAAACAATAGCTAAGATAAAACCTACAATAACTCCATCTAATGCAAGTAATAAAGTAGTTTTTAAAGGTGTTGAATATTCAGACAAAGCAAGAGATACTTTTTGATACCACTTTAATCCTTGTTGTTGGCTTAACTCTTTTAAAGATTTTTCTAACCATTTATTAGTTATTTCTTTAAACTTAGATATTTTGTCTTTTAATTTTTGTATTTTATTAATGGGGCCTTGTTTGTCAGTGGGTTTTGATTGTTCGTTTTTTAATTTTTTGGTTAATTCAATTATACCTTCAACATTTAAACCGTCACCTTCTAAAACAAGTCCTTTTTCTTTTAAAACTTCTTTAAAAGCATTATTAATTTGAGTAACTAATTTTGTATTACCTTTTTTAACTGCAATTCCTAAACCCATAGGAGAAACAGTAAAACGATTATCATAAGATATAATTGATATATGTTTTAATTTATCATTTTGCGAAGCATAATATTTAGTAATATAACTATCAGTTACAAAAATATCAGAAGATTGATCTTCAACACTTTTAACACACATAACAGCATCATCAATAGGATTTAATTTGGTAATGTGTGATAAATTTCCTAAATCTGATCTAATATTTTCAATAACTTTATCAGCCACAGAACCAGTAAGAGTTAAAAATTGAATTTTGTCTTTTGTATCTTGTAATTTACCTTTTATATCTTCATAATTTACTTCTAATGGCAAATTTCTAAAACGTTCATCATCTGATCTTACTAAAAAACCTGTATTATCTAAAGTATAGGCAATAGAAAAATCAAAGTTTTCTTTTCTTTTGTTAGTAATGCTAATAGAAGAAATAGCTACATCCACTGAACCATTTTGTACAGCAGCAAACATCCCATCAAAATCAAAAAGACTAAATTTACAACCTTCATACTTTTCTTCTTTAGGTAATGCTTTTACTATTTTATCAATTAAATCTATATCAAATCCAGAAATATATTCACCTTGAATAGTTCTATGATTTTTACTTGTATCTTTATCAGATTTAATAGTCAAACTATTAGGGGCTGCATCAGCTACCACAGCTACTCTTAAATATTTCTTAGAATTATTAACTCTTTGAAATAACCCCACACTAAAATGAAGCCATCCCCAAAAAATCATAAAGAAAAATAATGAAATATATTTAGTATATTTTAGATATTCAACAATTTTGTATTTTTTTTCCTTTGAATCATAATATATAATTTTTACCTACACTTTCAATTTTGGTGTTTATAAAAACTATCTATTTGACAAATTTAATTTAAAATACCACCAAAAAACAAACATCATTTTTATAATAGATACAATAATTTTAATATACTTATGAATATTAAATATATATTTGGGAGGCATCTTTTTAATTTTCATTTTTTAACCTTTTATTTGTATATTATAAATATACATAAATTGTAATATGCATCATTTATAAATATTTTTCAAATTACTCTAAAATAATATCAAACTTTTAATACTAAGATATTTTTTTTAAAATAATACTTTATTACTTATGATAGCATAAAACAATTAAAATTAACATTTAATTAATATAAGTATAATTACTTTAATATAAAAGATTCCAAAAGGCAAGAAATAAATATTGGTTTAATAATTAAAATTTAGTGATTTATGCATTAATTTTTTTATATTTTATATTAAGAATTAATATTTATTTTATATTAATATTTATTTCTTATAATTCTTAAATTAATTTATTAAGTACTAACTAAAGTTTTTAAAGCAGGATTTAATTTTTTTCTAAATATTTACTTAAAATGTTAAGTAAATTAAATTAAAACTAAGTAAAAAAACGGAAAGTATTACAAATGGAGTAACTAAATCTGCTGTAACATTCACAGCATCATTTGTAACAAATGAAATATCAATTAATGCAATTAATCCGAAGAAAGTACAAGCTTTAATATTAGTAAAAAATTGTGCTACTACTAAATGAACTGTTTTTTTAATGCTTGAGGGAAAGTAACATAATAGAAAGATTGTTTTTTTATTCAATAATAAAGATTGAGCCGCTTCCACTTGTCTTTTATCTAAAAATTTAAGAGTTTGCATTAAAAAAACAGCAATATTAGCAGCTGAATTTAATACAATGGAAAATTAATGATGCATGTAAGTTTGATGCATTGTAGGAAACTTAATAAGCCACCATAAATATCTTTAAAACCAAACTAACAAACCTTGAGCAGCAATTGTAACTCCAATGATAAATAAACATAAAAATCTACAAATTTAGAACCTACTTGTTTAACAAGTTTCACAAAGACATTATTTTTTCTAGAGCATTTTGTGATATTGTAGTTACATTTAGTTCAACAAATTCTCTTTATTGTGCTGCGTTTCTTTTATTTTTTTCATTTAATTCTCTTTTGTTGTTTTGAATTTTTTAATTCCATCTTTTGTCTGGTGAATTTTTTTGTGGATTTATTATTTGTTCTCATATTTGAGCATCAGTTAATTCTGAAATAGATTCTAAATTTTCAATAGTTAGTTTGATAAGTTATTGGGTTAAGATATTTGCATATGTGATAATTTTTTTCGATAATAACTAAAAACATTAATACTATAAAAATATATTTGTTGTGAGTCATTAAAGTAGGTTTATGGTTTATAGATGCAAATTCCATTTACTTATTTAATTTTCATCCCGCTTTTTTTCTTGGATTTGATTTGGGTGAGTTTTTTTATAGTTTTTGAGAGTTTAGATTTGGGGTGTGCTAATAGCTATTTGAAAAAATTTTATTATTTAGTATTTGTGATTTGTTCCGTTTTTTTAATTTATTTTAATATTTAGCATTCGTAAAAAAATAATTTTAATTTAATTTTATATGGGGGGTTTTATTTTTTTACTTAACTAGATAGTGTAAAAATAAAATATTTAAAAATATTTATTTAGTTTGAAAAGAAATGAAATTATCTTCTTAATTTTTAAGTTTTAAAGAGGTAATTTTTAAATACAAAAATGTACCAAAAATGGAAAGTTGCAGCCTTCGTATAACTCCACACTAAAATAAAAATCTTA
>NZ_MAPF01000066.1:0-1838 GCF_002554195.1 New Jersey aster yellows phytoplasma
AAATTCTCATAATCAAAATTATTTTTATTATTTCAGGTTTAGTTATTTCAATAGCTGTTATTTTATTTATTTATTTTTATGTTGTCTTTAAATCAACAAAATCAAACTGAAGAAGAAATAGTTCAACCTCAACATAGAGTTGAACTTCAAAAGCATTTAAAACGAGATAATGATATTATTCCTAAAAATAAAAATGAAGTTGTTAGAACAAAATCAACAAAAAATATTGTTTATAAACTTGATGGAAAAACAAAAAAATATATTGAAGAATATGATCCTAAAACAAATGCATTAATTAAAATAATATATTTTAATTTTAATGGAGAACAAATATCTAAAATTCAAGATTTAGATCCACAAGGTAATTTAATTAAACAAACAGTTTATCACGAAAATAGCCCAAAATATATATAATATTCAATATTATGAACCTCAAACTAAAAATTATTTCAAAATAGAATATTTTGAAGTTGACGGTAAAACAATATCTTCTACTGCTGAATATAACCCCCAAAAGAATAATAATTTATTAAAACAAACTTTTTATTTCTCTGATGGTAAAATAAGAGCTATATACATTTTTGACCCCATAACACAAAATTTAATTAAAACAACATTTTATCAACCTGATGGTAGAACAATACATTATATCAACGAATTTAATGCCATAACAAGAAAAGAATTAAGCAAACTAATTATAAATTAGATGGAACTATTGATACAATAAAAAAATATTAAAAAAATAAAAAAAATAACTCCCTATTATTTTAGGGAGTTATATAATAAATAAAATATCAAAAAACAAAAAAAACTAAAAGCTAAACTAAGTATCAATACGTCCCTTGTGTTGTTTTTAGAAAACAAACTGAAAACATGGATAAATATTTACATAAAGGTTCAAAAGTATATGTATAAGGCACCCTATCATTCCAAAATATACTAACCAACGAAGGTCAAAAAACGAACCACCACCAAAGTAATTATTCAAAACATCATCTTTTTAGACAACAAACCCAAATAATATTTACACAATTAAGTCCCTTTAGGGACTTTTTTTATACCCAAATTCAAAATAAAATTTAACAAAATTAAGGAGTAAGTAAATGAACTTAAAACCTAAAAAAATCTTTTTCTTATTACTTATATTATAGCATTAATAATTTCAATAATTTAAAGTTTTTTTAAGTTTTTGTAATTTATAAATAATTTTATTTATTTTTTTCCAACAACAAAAGCCGTCCAATAATTAGACAGCAAAAATTAATTAAAAATATTTAATTTAAACTAATTTAATAAAATTAAGGAGAAAGTTGAAAACTTTGAATATAATTATTTTCAAGATATCTATACCAATATTGACATTCAACTTTATTTAATATTTTAATATCTTTTTTTCATAATCTTTTTTAAGTTTTAATTTAAGTTTTTGTAATTTAAAATATTTTTTAAAATTCTTATTAAGAAAATAATTTTTTGGTTGAATGCTAGATAAATTTAAACTAAAATAATTAGAATTTTTAACTTGATTTGGGGTCATATAAGATTTAAACAATAAAGTTAAATTATGTGGAATTTTAATATTTCTTCCATTAATTATTTTTTTAATATTCCATTCAAATATATTAGAAAAATTAAAATTAACCATTGGAAATGAACTTAATTCTATTTCTTTAATTATATCATAAGGGAATAATGCTAAAAAAGATTCTTTAGGACAAGAAAAACATGTACGAGAAAATCCAAACAAATGACGACTATAAAAATCAATTCCTTTATTAGAATTTGATTCAATTTGTTTATCATTTTTAGAAACATATTTACTAACATATGAAACAACT
>NZ_MAPF01000067.1:0-3101 GCF_002554195.1 New Jersey aster yellows phytoplasma
AAAAGTGCCTTTATAAAAAATTTACATTTACTAATTTCAATTTTTTCAAATAAAAGATTTGTTTTTGATGGTCTAAAAATTTGAACGTTTTGACTAATTGGATTTAAATGTTTATAATGTTTTATATTATTTTATTCATAACAGATGCATAAGCATTAGCCCAAAGCAAAGCAATTTTTAACACATTTAACATTCTTTTTCTCATAATAATTTTGAGGTATTTTAATATTACCTTTTTCATCTATTTTATGCATTAAATAATCATCATAAAAAATACTCTTATTTCCTTTAATAGGTCGGTTTTTCAAACCCAAAGCATAATTTTCCTAATAAAAAACTTCAAACCTTAGAACAACAAAGAACAAATTATTATTTTAAAAACTAGAACAAATAAAAAACATCGCAAGAAAAATTATTATATCAAATAAAACAACAAAAAAACATAAAGTAGCTATTTGACAATCTAAAAAAAGAAAAAAGATTGTTAAAAACTCAAAACAATGAAGATAACAACCACACACCGATCAGAAATGACAATGAAAATGACTAATTCAAATTTTACTATTGATTTTGTATCTGGAAAGTTATTTGTTGTTGGTTTATGTTTTATATTTAAATATCTCTTTTTCAGTTTCCTTCGACTATTCAATCCCAACGATAATAACCCAATTAAAAAGAAAATGAAACCCCAAACTCAAATAATCAAAAAAAAGATTTAAAAAAAGATATCGATTAAAAAAATCCCAAACAAACAAGAATATAACGAAAATATCACATTAGAAACTTTAATAAATCAAGAAAATTATCAAAATTATCAATAATTTATTTATTACCAAAAAAAATCAAACCTTACAAGAAGTAATGACTTTGAATGACGCTAATAAAAATATTATTAAAGACTAAATGATTCAAAACAAAGGCAATACTGAAGAATTTTAAAAATTAAAAAGTTAAGTGTGTTAAAATAGTGATGTATTAAAAAGGAAAGGAATCTATAATCAAAATTAAAAAATAATCAAATAGTTTTTTATTATTTTAGGGATAATTCTTTTTTTATTATCAGTTGGATTGTTTTAATTGAAATGGAAATCATTAAATTACCGAAAGAAAAATCCCTATTTTAAAAGAAATCAAATCTGATATAAAAGGCGAATAAGAAGAAATTAATTATAAAGTAAGAAATCAACGAATAATTAAAATTCATTACATATTTGATTGCTTTAATGGCATCGGTTATTATCAACAACAAACTCAAACCAAAAAGGGCGGTTTTAATGATATTTTAACCATTTAACACAGACTCCAAACCCAAAAAAGAACATTCTAACTTAGTTTTTTTAAATCAAAGATCGTCATCCTTTCAGTCGTTGGAATAAAAGATCTTGATACTTATAACCATACCACTTTTAACGGATTTGATGTTGATTCTTTCGATGCTTAAGATGATATTTTTATTTAGATAAATATGTAAAATTCGAAAAATAACAACAATGACGATTAAAGACTATTGCCTTGGCGGTTGTTTCGTTGAAAATGATAACTTCGCATTAACCTTTTTCCATCTCCACCTTAACCCCGTCCGCAATACTTTATCTCTTTAACAAGTTAAACACAAATATGATAAATCCCAAGAAACCAAAAAATAATAAAAGAAATATTATATCACTAGTTGCAAAATTTTAATAACTCCAATATGTTAAAAATTAAAGGAATAAAAGGAGATTTAATATAATGTTTAAATTTAAAAACAATTTATTATTATTGAATATATTTTTATTTATTTTATTAGGATTATTTTTAATTACTAATAATCATCAAGTTATGGCGACGCCTTATAATGTTCCTTTAAAAACAATTTATCAAATTCAAAACAACCATATTAAAGAAAATAAAAATAAACCAATAAAAATTAGTTACTATATTAATGATAAAAAATTATCATTAGAAGATATGGCAAAAAAAATAAATATAATTAATAATTTAAACAAAAAACCTATTAGTAGGTTATAACAAAAAAATAAAAATAAATTGAATTCAACAAAATAGATGTTATATTTTATTGTTAAGAATAAGGTCCCCAAATTGTCTCTTTACATCCTGATTTTTTTGACAAAGATAATCTCAGGCAAAACAAAAAAATCCAAGAAGAATATTACCACTTATCGGAAACTTTTAAAGGGCTCAACCAATTAACAAAAGGATTCAAAAAAGTCCAAATCATAACTATTAGGGGAGATTGGATTAGATAAAGCAACTTTGGTCTATAACTTCATTTTATATATAGCCAAAACCAAAAAACCAAGAAATTTCTCATTATCCTCATATTTTGGTATTTTCTTATGAAATGACCTTAGAAGAAAATTTAAATCGTTTATTATCCCACCAAACTCAAATTCCCTTGAATGTTATTTTAGATAAAAAATTGGAGGACTTAAGCATCACGCAAAACACCTACAAGGAAAGGATAAAAACAACAAAACAATTTTTTTTACCAACATAAATTTATCATTTAATTATGATAAAAGCAAAAATATTAATTATGTAATTTATTTAGTTTATAGCCTTCATTTAAAACAAAAAAAGCCGAAATTATCGTCATTGACCACATTCAAATAACCAAAACCAACAACCATTTAGAAAATGACCGTCTAGCCATTAACGAAATCATGACTAAATTAAAAAAAAATAGCCATTGAATTAAACATTGTTATTATCATTTTATCTCAATTTTCAAGGGATTTTTTGTAGGCGATTACTGAGTTTTTTAAAATATTGTTTCTTTTTAAAAAAATCTTTTTATTATTGCTTATATTATAACATTAATAATTTCAATAATTTAAAGTTTTTGTAATTTATAAATAATTTTATTTATTTTTTTCCAACAACAAAAGCCGTCCAATAATTAGACAGCAAAATTAATTAAAAATATTTAATTTAAACTAATTTAATCAAATTAAATTAAGGAGAAAGTTGAAAACTTTAAATATAATTATTTTCAAGATATCTATACCAATATTGACATTCAACTTTATTTAATATTTTAATATCTTTTTTTAATAATCTTTTTAAGTTTTAATTTAAGTTTTTGTAATTTAAAATAT
>NZ_MAPF01000068.1:0-518 GCF_002554195.1 New Jersey aster yellows phytoplasma
TTACCTTTTTCATCTATTTTATGCATTAAATAATCATCATAAAAAATACTCTTATTTCCTTTAATAGGTCGGTTTTTTAAACCCCAAAGCATAATCTTTATCAGTACACAAATAACGAGAATATCCACAAAAGACTTATTTCAAATCCAAAACTTTTTACAAACATTAAAAGGAGAATTATTAAATATTACAATTGTTTCTCATTCTAAAAAGAAAAATTCCTATCAACAAGCCAATTATCGCCCAAAAAACCAAACTCTATTTGTAGACCCTCAAATCTTAGATGAAATAAAAAAATATAGAATAGAAATAATCAAAAATCATCATTCCGAAGAACATAATAATATAACTCTAAACAACCACATAAAACCCAAAATAATACCCTTAAAAAAACATTTCTCTATCTTCCCCAAATATAAATATCTCAACGAACAAAAAGACTACATTAAAGAATTTAATAAGCAAAATAAACATAGATAAGTTAGATACTTTAAATTAGATTTTAAAAAGTAAATAAT
>NZ_MAPF01000069.1:0-969 GCF_002554195.1 New Jersey aster yellows phytoplasma
AAGGTTGGTTCGGGTTAAAAAAATACATCCCATGTATAAATATATATCCAAAATCAAATAAACACTTCATTAAAAGTTTTATAACAGCTTTTAATATCTAAAATTCTTTGTCAAAGCCAAACCTTTTTAAGGGGTGATATTTTATATATTATATCGATAATGATAATCGATATTTGATATTTGATATTTGATATTATAGTTATATCATTTATCTATCATTATTATTTTCCGATATATAAATAACTCCCTAATTTTTCCTTTCGGTTATTGGAAAAAGAGTTTTTTAAAATTCTAAAACCAAACCAAAAGCCCTCAATGCGCTGAAGCGCTAATAAAACTAATAAATATAAAAGATAAAAAAGATAACATTAATTAGATAATGTTTTCAAATGCCCCAAATGAGACTGATAACCTAATTTAACAAAAAAAGCCAATTTTTATTATAAAAAGAAATAAATTTCCTAATTTTTTTATTAATCATATTAAAAGAATCTAAAAATAATCGCGGTTCTTGTTTTGTTTTAATAAAAACCTTAATAAGACTCAGTTACCGTGTTATCGTTGGGTGTAGATTTGCGCGACATACTAAAAAAACCTCTATTATTTAAATAAAATTGAAATTTAATACTTTGATAAACTTTCAACTGATCTGAGTGAATAATACAAGTTTTTTTTAATTTAAGTATTTTTTTTAAAATTTTTTTAACTAATTCTAAATTAGGATTTTTGCCAATAACCGATGCCAAAAATTGATCATTATACCCATCAATAATCGTTGAAACCCACAAATGCACTTTAATATTTGTAAAACCAAGTCAAATCAGTGTATAATTTAGTTAATGATTTATTAGTTTAAAATCATTTTTAATTAAATTAGTTTTTTTGAAAATTCCTCATAAAATTTTTTTTTGAATTAGGTTTGTCTCCATTTCATCAACCATTTTATTTTTTCATAATTTTTAACACTAA
>NZ_MAPF01000070.1:0-30885 GCF_002554195.1 New Jersey aster yellows phytoplasma
ACTGCAATTTGTCCATAACCAATTGAAAAAATAATTTTTTTGATATAAAAAAAACCCTACCAATTTTTTTAACGCCAAATAATCGATGATTTTAGTTTTTTCTTTTTTGGTTTTTTGTTTCTTCACCAAAAATAATAATTATTGTGATTTTTTTTGAATAATTTTAAAATTTTATAAATAAAAAAAGTATTTTTGTGAAAATTTTAACTAAGGTGAAAATAATATTTTCTAAATTAGGGTTACTATAATCAATAACGATTTACAATAATTCAATTTCTTTTCTTGTTATTTGTATTTTTCATCAACATAACCGCCTTTCATTCCTTACATTTTACCATCTAAATATTTTTTCAACAAAAAACCAATCAAACAAAATAATTGCGTAAAAAAATAACTTTAATTTAATTTTATTCCCGCCTTTTCCACTTTTTTAACCTAACTATATAATGCAAAGATAAAATTAAAATTCATCTTTTCAAATCAAAAAACCAACAAAACCAGTACCCCATTATTAAAGAAATAGTAAATAAATGTTTTTTGCAACTTTTTGTAATGTTTTTTTGATTTGAAAAGATGAAAAAAGAACTTGATTGTTATTTTTTTAACCCTAAAAAATGTATGGTAAATGGGGTGAAGTTCGTAACTACTATTTTAACTTTGGGAGCATTTTATAGAGGAAAAGCAGAATGCAATATTAGAAAAAAATTATAGATGATAATGTAATGAATACTATCATTAAATTACCTTGAATATTTCTAATATTACATGTTATAATAAAGTAAATTACTAAAAAATTATATACTATTTATTCACCAAAACTTTTTACCAATTCTTTTAAAAAAAATTAAAATATGTAGAAAATAAGAGGCATTTTATAATAAAAATGTTATAATAAAGCTGTAAATACAAACAATGGAGGAAAACATGTATCACATTCCAATAGGAATCTCAGGAAGACACGCTCACCTATCACAAGAAACAATTGATATTTTATTCGGTCAAAAAAATTATCAACTAACTTTTTTCAAACCACTCAAACAAACAGGACAATTTGCAGCGCAAGAAAAAATTGATGTTATGAGTCCATCAGGAAAAATTCTTCCACAAGTTCGGATTTTAGGACCCACAAGAATTTTTGACCAAGTAGAAATTAGTCAAAGTGATGCTCTAAGACACAGTTTTACAGCTCCTGTTAGATCTTCAGGCGATATTAAAGGTTCAGGCAAAGCCACTTTAATAGGACCAAAAGGTCAAGTAGACATTGAAGAAGGTGTTATTATTGCCAACAGACACATTCATTTATCTACCCAAGACGCAAAAAATTTTGACATTACTGACAAACAAATGGTAAGTATTGAAATTGAAGGCACTAAACCTGGTATCTTAAAACAAGTTTTGTGCAGAGTACACCCTGATTTTAAACTTGAATGCCACTTAGATACTGATGACGGCAGTGCTTTTTTACTCAAAAATGGCGATACTGTTAAATTACTGAAATAAATCATTAAACAAAATAAAAAAATAAATAATTTTTTAACTTAAATTCTTGAGTTATAAGGATATTGCAACTAACCCCCAAAGACCTTATAACCTATATTTATTTTCGCCCCTTAACATAACTAAAAAACATAACTAAAAATTATTTTATTTTTTTATTGAACGAAAGACATAAATTTCCTTTCATTTGTGTCTTTCGCTCAATAAAAACTCTTCTTTTAAAAACGCAAACAACAAGAAGGAGGTAAAACGGATAAGGATAAAAATTACAAAAACCCAATAAACTTAATTAAAAAATTATCCTCAATAAAATCAATGCAAACAACCAATCCATCTTTTAAAAAGTTTCTCAGATCTGAAGTTTTTCGTGACCCTATCTACGGTTATATTTATCTGGAATACGAATTGATTGAAAAATTAATTGATACTTCTGTTTTCCAAAGATTAAGACGTATAAAACAGTTAAATGGAGCTAACATCGTTTTTCATGGAGCAGAACATTCTCGTTTTACACACAGTTTAGGTGTTTATGAACTTGCAAGACGGTTTTTAAAAATCACAAATATTAAAAAACACTTTTCTGAAAAACAAAAATTAATTTTACTAGTATCTTCTTTGTTACATGATATTGGACACGGCGCTTATTCTCATTCTTTTGAAACCTTATTTGACGTAAACCACGAAACACAAAGTGCACGCATAATCAAAAATAACAAAGAAATTAGAACTTTATTAGATCCAATAAGTCCTGATTTCAAAAACGATGTAGCTAGTGTGATTGAAAAAACAAAGAAATTCCCCTTAATAGAACAAATTTTAACTAGTCAAATTGATATTGACAGATTAGATTATTTAGAACGAGATTCTTATTTTACAGGTGCCACTTATGGGCATATCGATTTAGAACGTTTAATGCGTAGCATGATAATTGAGCCTCATCCTAGCAAAAATAACGAAAAATGTATTGCCTTTAGACAAAGTGGTGTTTTTGCTATTGAAAATTTTTTAATTAACCGATATCATATGTTCTGGCAAGTGTATTATCATCCTAAAGTAAGAGCTTATAACACTATTTTAGAAAAAATTTGTAAACGTTTATTTGATTTACTACAAAATAAATATCCTATAGATCCATACATCCAACCTTTTTATAATTTTGTAAACAATCAAACTGAACTAGATAAATACTTAGCAATTGATGATTATTATATGAATGGTTTAATCTTGCATCTTAAAAATAGTAATGATACCATTTTAAAAAATTTATGTAATGATTTTCTCAATAGACGTATTTGGCACATTTTAGATGATAACAAACAAAACCAAGAACAAATTGCACACATTAAGCAACAATATCACAGCCAAAACACCGATTATATTAAATATTATACTTCAAGTAATGCTGCTTTTCAAAATGCTTATTCCGAAAGTAAGCCTAAATTTGAAACCAAAATCTTAATTAAATCTCAGGGAGAACTCAAAAGTCTTAAAGAAGAATCTCCCATTATTAAAAGTTTAATTAAAAGTAGCCCTAAACAAGATAATAAATTTTTTTATCGCCCTTTATAAAACCGAAACTCCCCCCCCAAAAAAAATTCCCCCAATTCGCAACTATCCTACAAATCCCAAAAGCCAACATCCATATCAATTTTATTTAAGGAAATCAAATGCATCACACAAACAAAAAAAATACGGTCAAAATTTTTTAACAGATGTTAATTTATTAAACAAAATTGTAACTAAGGCTTCAATCACAGACAAAAATGTTTTAGAAATTGGACCTGGTAAAGGTGCTTTAACCAAAATTATTGTCCCTCAAGCTAAAAATGTTTTAGCCTATGAAATTGATGCTACCCTTAAACCTTTTTTAAATTTTGAAAATCATAACAATGTTAATATCATTTATGATGATTTTTTAAAAAGAGATTTATTAAAAGATTTTGATCATTATTTTAGTCCTAACTCTCAATTAAGTTTAATTGGTAACTTACCTTATTATATTACCTCACCTATTCTTTTTAAAATTATTGACACTCCACAAATTAATGATGCTACTATTATGATTCAAAAAGAAGTAGGAATGCGTTTACTGGCTCAACCAAATAACAAAAATTATAACGCTTTATCTGTAATTATTCAATTTCTATTTAGTATTGAAAAAATCCAAGAAGTTAAAAGACATATGTTTTTTCCTACACCCAAAGTAGACAGTATTGTTATCAAACTTACTAAAAATAACAACATTTTACCTACTTTCTTAAAACAATTTATCAAGTTTGTAAAAAATTCCTTTAAACAAAAAAGAAAAACTTTACTCAACAACTTATCTTGTCAATTTTTGTTATCCAAAGAAACCATTATTCCCTTTTTCTTACAACATCACATCCCTTTACAAATTAGAGCCGAACAGGTAACTTTAGAAACTTTTCAAAAATTAACTGTTAAATGGTTTATTTTTTTAAATATGTCATAAAATAATAAAACTTTTCATATTTAAAATAAATCAAAAAGCTCATTAGAAAATAATTTTTTCCTTTTTTCCGATATTAAACATCAATATCAAAAAATTAAATATTAATCTTTTTTAAAATAAAAAAACATTAAAATATTAACTGTATCCAATAATTATTTATATTTTATTTATTATTTGTAATTTGTATCATTGCACAAACCATAAATAATAAATAATGAATAATAATTTAGCATTTAATATAAAATGAAGCAAAACTGGAGGCTTAAGAAATGAAAGTTACTGATGTAAAAGTTAGAAAAATAAACGGTGAAAGTAGATTAAGAGGAGTTTCTTCAATCACTTTTGAAAACCAATTTGTAGTTAATGACATCAGAATTATAGAAGGAGAAAGGGGTATATTTATTGCTATGCCAAGTAGAAAAACTTCCAAAGGCAACTTTAGAGATATCGCTCATCCCATCAAGTCAGAAACCCGTCAAATAATTGAAAATTGTATCAAAACCAAATACCAAGATTTGCTAGATAACCCTCCACAAGAAGAAGATTTTTCTCAAAATTCTGAAAATTAATAATCATTACCTTTAAAAAAATTCCAGTTTTTTGGAATTTTTTTTACATGTTTTGAATTCAAAACACCATTTTATTAAAAAACTTTTGCAAATAAAAAACTAAAACACACCAAACTAAAAACCCAATCATCACAAAAAAACTTTAAATTACTAAAATATTTATCCCAAAAAAATTAAGCAAAGAGGTACAAAAATTTGTCTTGTTGCAGCAATTATTCATTCATCCACAATCACAAACACAACGATAAAAAAAATTAATTTGTTTTGTTATAGGAACATTTTTATATAGTTTATTTGCTATATATTTACATTACTACAAGAACACAAACACATTAGTATTAGTCTTTGTTTCTTTGGCACTTTTATTTTTAATCGGCTATCATGTCATTTTAGAAGGTTTTATAGAAACTTGGCAAGATACTTGCAAATTTAAAAAATTCACTCCAAACATTCATATTTTAATGACTTTAGCTGCTCTAGGAGCTTTATATTTACAAAACTACAACGATGGAATTTTATTAATTGTCATATTTTCAGGAGCTTCTTTTTTAGAAGAATACGTTGAGTCAAAAAGTCAAAAAGAAATCAAAAATCTATTAAAACTTCAAGTAGCAGAAGCAAGATTGCAAAAAGAAGACGGCAGCACTGAAATTATTCCTTCCAAAATACTCAAAATAAATGATTTAGTCTTAATTTTACCAGGCGACCAAATCCCTACTGACGGCGTAATTGTTTCGGGCAACCCCAACATTAACGAAGCTCACATAACAGGAGAAGGCATTCCTTGCGACAAACAACGAGGCGATTTTGTCTACGGCAGTACCATTAACGGCAACAGCCATTTTGTTATGCGTGTCACAGCTACTAACGAAAAGACTGTTTTTGCTCAAATTGTAAGATTGGTAAGTCAAACTCAAAACAATATTTCCAAAACTGCTACTTTAATTAAAAAAATAGAACCAATTTACGTAAAAACAGTTATGGCAATAGTAGTTGTTGTCCTTGGTCTTGCAGGAATACTACATTTTGCTGGACAAAGTAATTCCAATTTCCAATTTATCACATGGCTACAAAAAACAATGATTTTTTTAACTGTATCATCTCCATGTGCCCTAGCTGCCGCTGACATTCCTTCCACTCTTACAGCTATTTCTAACCTCACTAAAAAAGGAATTTTATTCAAAAAAGGCAGATCTTTGGAAAAAATTGCAGACATCAAAGTTTTTGCATGCGACAAAACAGGTACCCTTACTGAAGGCAAACCTCAAGTAACTGATGTTTATGTAGCGCCTGAAATAAATGAAGAAAAGTATAACAAATATTTAAATATATTATTAGGGATGGAACAAAAATCAAACCATCCTTTAGCACTAGCTATTAAAAACCATTTCCACCATAAATCTTATCTCCAAATGGAAATTAATAACTCAGTTGGCATCGGTCTTGAAGCTTTTTTTCAAAACAATCATTATAAAATTGCAAAAGCTAATGATTTTACCAAAACCCCAATCTCTGAATCTTTACAAGCCCAAACTCAAAAATTTTTATCCGAAGGTAAAACCATCGTTTATTTTAGTTGTAATAATCACATTGTTATGGCTTTAGCACTTTTGGATAAATTGCGTCCTCAAGCTTATAATTTGATGCAATACTTCAACAATAAAAACATATATACTGCAGTAATTACAGGAGATACTCATCAAAGCGCTTGTATCTTACAAAAAAAACTTCATCTAAATGCAGCTTGGGGAAATATTCTACCCGCCTACAAACTAGAAAAAATTCAAGAACTACAAAAAGAAAAAGGCACTACAGTGATGGTAGGTGATGGTGTTAATGATGCTCCTGCTCTTAAAGCTGCTGATGTAGGAATTGCGATGCAAAACGGTACTGATGTGGCAATGGATGTAGCAGATGCAGTTTTAATGCAAAATGATTTATCAAAAATTATCTATACTCACCAAGTAGCTGTCAAACTGCGCAAAATCATCTGGCAAAATATTATTTTTGCTATGGCAGTAGTTTGTATCTTGAATCTTTGTAATCTTTTTGGATATATGAATTTACCTTGGGCAGTCACTTGCCATGAAGGAAGCACAATTTTAGTTATTTTCAATGGTTTAAGACTTTTACAAAACCCCAAAAACCCTAAACCAGAAGACAAAAAGACTAATAAAAAAAAATTAATAAATAATTTTTTTCTTTATTAACATCATTATAAAAGACAAAACAAAGACAAAAAAACCACCCCAAAGGGTGGTTTTTTATTTACATATTAAGGATTATCAAATCATAATTTAAAAAAGAGGAGAGTGTTGATTTTAAAATATTTTATTATTATATTTATAATTATTTAATCTTGTTCAAATGTTTTATCACGTTTTAATTTAAGATAAAAAGTTGAAAAAATTAATGATGTAATGATAAAACAAATAAAATTACTAAGAAAAATGCTCAAACCTACTCCCATTACGCCTTGATTTAAAAAGTATTTGGAAAAAAGAACAATAAAAAAGACACGAATTAAAGTTCTTAAAAAATTAAGATAAACAGAAGGCCCTACGCGTTTAAAAGCTAATAAAAAATTAAACATAATAATAGAACCACACGATAACCATAAACTAGTTGTTTCAAAAAATAATAATGTACGAAAAGCATCTTGTTCCAAACTAGAAATCTTTTCCCAAGGACTACCATGAAATAATGGCAAAATCAACTTATAACCAAAAATATTAATCAAAGAGCCTATCAAAGCCAAAACAAACATACAAAAAATAATTTTTTTGAATGCTTCAAAAACTCTATTAAGGTTATTATGACCTAAATTTTGAGATATAATAGCATTTTGGGAATCCGAAAAAGAATTAAGAGCATTATAAAAGACATTATTGATAGTTACTGCTAAGGCTAAATTAGCTCCAATTTGAGAACTACTAATTCCTTGAGGATCGCCGTAACATTCTTTAACAATGATACTTACAATTAATTTGCCAACACTATAAATGCTAATACTAGCACAAACAGGAATAGCTAATTTGAAAAGTTTTTTTAAAAATTCTTTATCAAAACTGATTTTGGATAAAATAATACGGAAGGGGTTTTTGCTGTCAAAAAATAAAAACCACAAAGCAAATAAAGTAACAATTCCGTTAGAAATCAAAGTAACCAAAGCCAAAGAAACCATGGAAGAATTCCAATAATGAAAAAGAACAAAAGAAAAAATAATTTTAATAGAAGCATTCAAAATATTTAAAAAAAGGGCAATTTTGTTATTACCTTTGGCGCGCTCCAAACTTAAAAAAACTGTATTTATAATGATGCAAACAAGTGACAATATAATAAGATTGTAATACTTAATACCTTCATTGTTTTCAATTGCATTTTGACTAATTTTTAAAATATTAGTTGCAATGAAACTTTTGAAAACAAAAATGCATAAAAAAACTAAAATAAACCCCGTTAAAATAGAAAGAACAAAAGTTTTTGCCAAATAAAGGTGCATTTTATTAACATTATTTTGTCCATAAGCACGTCCTACTAAAATAACACCTCCTGTGGCAATAGAAATACCAAAAGGAATAAGAATACCTTTAAATATATGTACGCGACTTACAAAAGTGAGTTGATTATCTGAAATTTGATTTCTTTTTAAAATAAAAAGGTCAATAGCATCTGATGCATTTTGAAAAATCCAATAAATAATGATAGGAAAGGTAAAATAAAAAATTACTTTCCATAAGTTTCCTTCTAATAAAAATTTTCTATTTCTTTTTTCATTAATTAAAATTTGTGTTATTGCTTTTGTTTTAACCACAAAAAACCTCCATCTAATGTTTTGGTTGAGTCAAACAATTTGAAAATATGTGCAAATAAAAGCCATAACACATATTATATTTTATCAAAATTAGAGGGGTTTTAGGAGGCAAAAGGTTATATTTAGAGGGGGAATGTGCTAAAATATTTCATTTATTTAGGCAACTAAACATTTTTTACAGCTACCCTCAATTTAGCTGAAATACTACGCGAATTGTTTTGCATTTCTTCTTCACTTGGCAAAAAGGCTTTTTTAGTAATAATACTTAAAGGAGTTTGGGGAATAATTGCAATAGGCAATTTTTTAGGTAAAACAAAAGTACTATGTTTTTTAAAAAAATGTTTAATAATTCGGTCTTCTAATGAATGAAAACTAATAACTACTATCCTGGCATTTGGTTTTAATAAATCAAGACTTTGTTCCAAGGCTTGTTTTAAGGATTCTAATTCTTGATTAACTTCAATACGCAACGCTTGAAATATTTTTTTAGCACTATGTCCTTTTTGGAGGTTGCAAAATCGATCAGTTATAGAAACCAAATCATAAGATGTCTGCAAAGGTCTTTGTTTAATGATTTCTGAGACAACCAAAGAAGCATTTTTAACTTCACCATAAAGCTTAAAAATATTTTTTAATTGTGCAAAGGAGTAATTATTTAAAATATATTGTGCAGTAATTGTTTGATTAATATTCATTCTCATATCTAAAGGAGTGTTATGCAAATAACTAAATCCTCTTTGGGGATTGTCAATTTGACAAGAAGATAGCCCCAAATCAAATAAAATACCATCTAATTGAAAAACTTTTCGTTGTGCTAATTGGGCTTTTAAATACGAAAAATTACTATGAATTATTTCAATTGGCAAATGTGGTGACAAGGTTTTTTTAGCATTTGTGCAAGCTTCTACATCTTGGTCAAAAGAATATAAAAACCCTTGTTGCAAAAGATTTGCAATTTCTATAGTATGCCCACATTGCCCTAAAGTGGCATCTACATAAATACCTTCAGGCTTGATCTTTAAAAAATCTATGGCTTCTTTTTTGAGAACTGAAATATGGTGAAAATTTTGTTTGTTCATGGTTTTTACCTAACTTGCAAAGTTAAAAAATGTGATTCAAAAAAATAAATATTGAAAAAAAGAAAAGGAAAATGAATTACAATTATAAAAAAATAGTTAAATTACAAATAATATTGTTTAATTTAACTTATTTTATCAAATATGAAATAGCGTCTAAATGTTAATTACTTAAAGGCAAATTTAACTTTATCATTAATAATTTCTTCCAAAGCTTTACCAACTACTTTATTACACAAAAGTTCAGGCAATTCTTTTTTTTGAGCTTCTATGACATGAGCAGTTTTGCTTGCAATATGAACTAATTTGTATTTAGAATTAATTTTATCCAATAATTTATCAATAGAAGGATAGATCAAACCTTCCTTATTGTATTTTTTTTTATTTGGTTTACTATTATTCTGCATAAACATTATCCTCCAATATTTTTAAATAATTGCGAATACTACGTTTCGTTTTGGCGTGTTCTGCTCTAATAATTGCAATAATACGGTCAGCAGCATTAGCCACTTCATCATTTACTACAATATAATCGTATTTGTGAGCTAAGCGAAACTCGTTATTGGCTTTGGCAATTCGTTGTACAATATTTATTTCTTGTTCGGTACCACGTTTTTTTAAACGATCATAGAGATCTTTTTTTTTAGGTGGAACCAAAAAAATAAAAACTGTGTTTGGCATACGTTTTTTTCTTAAATGAGTGGCTCCTTCAACTTCAATTTCTAAAAACACTTCTTTTCCTTGTTTTAAAAAATCTTGAATTTGCTTTTTAGGAGTGCCATAATAATGATCAATAAATTTAGCCCATTCTAAAAAACAATTGTTTTCAATCCCTTTTTCAAACTCTTCTTTAGTTAGAAAATGGTAATCTTTACCGTCTTGTTCGCCTGGTCGCGGTTTTCTGGTAGTAGCAGAAACAGAATACACAAAATTATGATTAGTCATTTCAAACAAAGCTTTTCTAACAGTGGCTTTACCAACTCCTGAAGGTCCTGAAAGAATTATTAAAAGTCCTTTTTTATTTAATTTCATGTTAGATTACCTTTTTCTTAAATTTTGTGAAAGTGGTTAATAATATTAGTTGTGCTTAAATAATTTTAAAAATTGAAGGTTAAAAAATTAAAGTGGTTTTGATTAAAATAAACAATCACCACCAAAAAAATTAATATTGATATTAATATCGATTAATTAACAATAATATTTAACAATTTGTTGGGAATATAAATCATATTTTGAATTTTTTTATGGCATACAAACTTATTAACTTTTGAATCTTGCAAAGCTCGAATTTTAATTTGTTCTGAAGACAAATTAAAAGGAAGTTCTAAAACAGCTCTTAATTTACTATTTACTTGCACAATAATTTTTACTTGCAGTTGTTCCAAATGGTTTTTATCATAAAAAGGCCAAGTTAAAGCAACTAATTGGGTTTTATTTTTTAAAATGGTTTGATTAATTTCTTCTGTCAAGTGAGGAGCAATCGGATTTAATAGTTGTAAAAAGATCTGTGCTTGTTTTTTTCCTATTTTTTGATGTTTATAAACTTGATTAACAAAAATCATTAATTGACTAATAACTTTATTGAATTTCAATTTTTCATAATCTTGGGTTGTTTGAAAAATGGTTTGATGATAAATAGCGTTTAGAGAAGTTTCAAAATCATTTGGCATTGAAAAAGAAAACATTTGATAAACTCTATTTAAAAAACGTTGTATTCCTTTGAAACCTTTTTCACACCAATTTTTAATATCTTCTAACGGACCCATAAACATGATATAAATTCGCAGTACATCGGCGCCATATCGCGCAAGCATTAAGGAAGCACTTACTCCGTTGCCTTTGGATTTGGACATTTTAGTGTGATCATGTCCCAAAATAATACCTTGATTAACTAATTTTTGAAAAGGTTCTTTGGTAGAAACCAAACCCAGATCGTATAAAAACTTATGCCAAAAACGTGCATAAAGCAAATGACCAACAGCGTGTTCTGTCCCTCCAATGTATAAGTCTACTGGCAAATAATAGTCAAGTAGTTCTTTTGCTTTGGCGGTATTTAACGGGATTAGACCCAAATGGTTTTTCAAAATATAGCCAATATAGTACCAAGAGCTACCTGCAAGTTGTGGCATGGTGTTACAATCTCTGCGATATTTTTTGCCATCTTTTTCAAAATATAGCCAAAAATGGGCTTTGGATATGGGTGATTCACCTGTGCCTGATGGTTTGATTTGTTCCAAAACAGGAAGTTCTATTGGTAAGTTTGTATCGCTATCAGTATAAATTTCATTATTGGAATCATCATAATAAATGGGGAAGGGTTCTGCCCAATATCGTTGGCGCGAAAAGACCCAATCACGCAATTTATAAGTATAATGAGGATAACCGTGGTTTTTTTTTCTAAAAATTGCAACATTTTAGTTTTGGCTTGTTCGTTATTAAGACCATTTAAAAAATCACTATTGATGTGAATCCCTTCCCCTGTATAAGCCTCGGTCAAGGGAGGTTGAGTTTGATTGGTGGTAGGCATTGCAAAATCAGAAGAGGGGGGATTTATGACTTGAATCATTTTTAAACCATGTTTTTGAGCAAACTCAAAATCTCTTTGATCATGACAAGGAACAGACATTAAAGCGCCTGTACCATAATGAGGAAGAACATAATCAGCAATCCAGATAGGAATTTTGGTGTTGTTACAAGGGTTAATTGCAAAACTGCCTGTAAAAACACCTGTTTTGTCTTTGTTGATGTCTCTTTCTAAGTCTTTTTTTGTTTTGTTAATTCCAAATAATTGTTAACTGCTTGTTGGTGTTCGGTTTTGGTTAGTTGTAAGGCTAATTCGTGTTCGGGCGCTATTACTAAAAAAGTTACACCAAAAAGAGTATCGGGGCGATTGGTGAAAGTTTTTAAAGTCATTTTTTGATCGAAAACTGGGAAGGAGACAATTGCTCCTTGATTTTTGCCAATCCAATTAGCTTGCATTTCTTTCACATTTAAAGGCCAATTAACTAAATTAAGGTCGTCTAAAAGTCTGTCGGCATATTGAGTTATTTTTAAAACCCATTGTTTCATCTTTTTTTTAACAACCGGATGATTACCTCTTTCAGAAAACATCCCTTTTTCATTAGAAATTACTTCTTCATTGGCAAGCGCTGTTCCTAAATTAGGGCAAAAATTTACTTCTATATTTTTGAGAACTGCTAGTCCTTTTTCGTAAAGTTTTTTAAAAATCCATTGAGTCCAGGCATAAAAATAAGGATCTGAGGTGGCAAGTTCTCTGTCCCAATCCACACTTTTACCAATACTTTGGATTTGTTTTTTAAAATTATTGATATTTTCATAAGTAAAATTGCGGGGGTTTTTGCCTGTTTGCAAAGCATATTGTTCGGCGGGCAGACCAAACGAATCCCAACCAAAAGGATGCAAAACATTAAAACCTTGCATGCGTTTGAACCTACTCATAATATCACTTGCAGTATAACCTTCAATATGGCCTACATGAAGCCCTTCAGAAGAAGGATAAGGAAACATGTCAAGACAATAAAATTTCTTTTTTGAAAAGTTATCTTGAGTTTTGAAAACATTATTTTGTTGCCAATAAAGTTGCCATTTATGTTCTATTTGTTTAAAATCATAAATTAATTTTGTCATACTTGAAAGCCTTCTATATTTGTTTTAACTTTTATGATGTGTTATAATGTGGGGGATAAATTAAATGATTGAAAAAAAAATGAGTTAGTTTAAGAGGTGTTTTTGGTTATGTAAAAAACGATATCTTGAACAGTTTTGAAATTTTGTAAAGTTGCATCACTAATGTTGATTTGAAATGTTTTTTCTGCTTCCATAACTAGTTCTAAAGCGTCAAGTGAATCAAGTCCTAAATCTTCTTTAAAACGGGTGTCTAAAGTAATTGTAGAAGTATCTAAAGATAATTGGGTGGCAATTAAATCTTTAATTTTCTCAAAAATCATTTTTTATTTCTCCTTCAAAAAAGCAATAATTGCTTAATAATATTATACTAAAAAAAATCTTTTTTTAATTGTTACATTTGCCAAAATAAAAAAAGTAAATGATTTGCCTGTATTCAAAATGAAGTTGTTTTGATTGTAAATTATAAAAAGGTGTCCATTTACAAGAAACAAACTAAAATATTTTATTAAAATAATTTAGTTTGTTAATGAGAAATTATTTAATTTTGTAATTGTTTTTATTGAAATAAAATTTCGTTAATTTTTTTTCGTCTAATTGATTCGCTAACAAAGTTAAAAGTTTTATAGTGTTTATAATGTCTTGTTTGTGTACTACAGAAGTGTGAGAATGAATGTAGCGTACAGGAACACAAAAAGATAAGGAAGCTGCTCCTTCACGCACTAAATGCATAGTTGCAGCATCGGTTCTACCACCAATTCCACTTATTTCTTGTACAGGGATATTGTTTTCGGTAGCGATTTTAAGAACAAAATTGCGTAATCCTTTGTGAGCAACTAAGCCCCCATCATAAACTAAAACTTGAGGGCCTTTTCCTAGAGTATGCCCTTCTTTTTCGCCCCCCGGAACATCATTTCCAATACCAGTATCAACAGCAATAGCAATTTGAGGGTGTACTTTGTGAGCACTGGTTTGAGCTCCGCGTAGTCCTACTTCTTCTTGGGTAGTAAAAACACCAAAAAATTGATGGGTAGTAGGATTGACATTTTGTAAAACTTGCATCACAATTGCAACTCCCACGCGATTATCTAGGGCTTTTGCAAGGAGGTAATCAGAATTACCAAGTGTACTAAATTCTATATAAGGAGTTACCATATCACCAACACGAACGCCTAATTTTAAAGCTTCTTCTTTGTTTGCAACTCCAATATCTAAATACATAGAAGAAGTGTTAATAACTTGATTGCGATCTTGAAAAGACATGGCATGTGGAGGTTTACAACCAGTAACTGCTTTAAGAATGCCTTTATCAGTGTGAATTTGCCACACTTGAGCAAGCATTACTTGAGAAAACCAACCACCAAGAGTTTGGAATTTGATAAAACCTTCTGGAGTAATTTGCTTAACTATTAAACCTATTTCATCCAAATGTGCTGCAAACATAATGCGAGGACCTGTTTTTCCTTTACAAGCAATTACGGAGCCTAAATTATCATATTGGATAGAATCTACTTGGTTTTGAATTTTGTTCACTACATAATTAGCAACTGCTTTTTCTTGACCTGGAATACCATTTAACATTGTTAAATTTTTTAATAAAGAAACTAAATCACTCATTTTCATTCTCATTTTTGGGTGCGTGTAAACTAGCGATTTGGAATTGTTTAATTCCTGTAAATGTAAGATAAATACTGTGCACTAAAGATAAAACAGCAAATAATTTTAAAATGATATTTTTTAAGTTTTCAAATAAATTACTACCTAATCCAAAACAACCAAATCCAAACATTAAAAGATATAAAATGAAAAATGAAAAATTTTGTTTCTTGAAATAATTAATATTTAAATTAATGAAACTGTGAAAAATAAATATCAATGACAAACAACAGTTAAAAGTTAAAAGTTTGCCAACTAAAGGGTTTTTGGTTTTGAAATCATCAATATTTAACAAACCTAATCCCGGTAAAAAAAAGGAAGTAACAATGACAAAAACAAAGACAAAAACTTCTAGGGCAAAGAAAAAACGAAGTTTAGAAAAAGTTTCTTTGTATTTTTTAAAAACTACTAAATAAGTAAATAGCGATAAAAGTACACCTAAAAAAAATAATCCTAATTGGAATTTCAAACTTCCAAGTTTAAATGTTTGGTCAAAAAAACAACATACAGCTACCAAAAGAAAAAAAGTTGCCAATAATAAAGAGTAAAATCCTTGTAAACGTTTTTGTTTAATTTGATTCATTATATTATATAACTCCTATTTTTTTCTAATTATTGCAAAATGAAAAATTAAAAAATAATTATTCATGAAAAACATAAAAATCAAGTTTAAAATTAAAAAAAGAAAAATCATGAAAATACGTATTTTGAAATTTTTAAATTATTTTTTAGCAAGAGCTTTTTTTAAAGCTGAAACAATTTCGGTTTTTTTAAGTTTATTAAAATTAGGAACTTTGTGTTCTTTTGCTAATTTTTTTAACTCAGGAAGCAACATTTTAGATAAATCTAAAGAAGGTTTTTTTGCTTTAATTTGGGTTATTTGTGGTTGTGTTTCCAAAGCATAATCGGATTTTTCCTCAGAAAGTTCATTAGATAAAACTTTTTCAAGTTGTAGAGAGGTTTTTTCTTCGGTTTGTGCAAGTTGGTTTGATTGTACTTCTTGTAATTTAGTTGATTGATTTTCTTTTTTTTAAATGTTTGTTGAAATTGCACTAAGGTTTCTTTTGCTAATTGAACATATTGTGCGAAAGTTTCTGGTTGTAAGTGTGCTAAATCCGATAATACTTTGCGATTAACATCCACTTTTGCTAAAGCAAGTCCGTGCATTAAACGAGAATATTGCATTCCACATAACATAGCACCAGCATTAATACGAGAAATCCATAATTTACGAAAATCTCTTTTTCTTTGTTTGCGGTCTCTATAAGCGTATTGCAAAGAACGCATTACTTGCTCATGAGCTGTTTTGTAAAGAGTGCTTTTGGAACCAAAATATCCTTTTGCCATTTTTAAAACTTTTTTGCGACGACGGTGTCTTGCAGGAGTAAAACTAATTTTTGCCATATTATTTTTCCTTTCTATAATCCTCTAATAAGAGTTTTGATTCTGTTGTAATCACAAAGTTTAACACAAGTCACTCCTCTTAGTTGGCGGTTTTGTTTTGTAGTTTTGGAAGCTGCAAGGTGATTTTTGTATGCGTGGCCTCTTAATAATTTTTTCTTTTAGTAATTTTAATGCGTTTTTTAAGCCCGCTGTGGGATTTTTTCTTAATCACTTTAATCATCCTTTCTTATTTTTTTATTTTAATTGGGTGTAAAAAAATATTTTTGGTTTATGAATTGGGTTAAGTAGTTTTATTTTGATTAATTTTTCAGCCATTAAAATACACCATTAAAGTTATTTTAAAGGCGACAGAACTGCTGTTAGTTGATTACCTTGTAGTTTTAAAGGAGTCTCAATTTGAGATAAGTTTTTTAAATCTTGCATAACTTGTTTAAAAACTGTTTCTCCTAATTGAAAATTATTAATCATACGACCACGAAAACGCATACTAACTTTTACTTTATCACCTTGTTTTAAAAATTTTTGGGCTTGTTTAATTTTAGTATTTAGATCGTTTTTATCAATGGTGGGATTGAGGCGAATTTCTTTTAAAACACTAATTTGGGTTTTCTTTTTGGTTTCACGAAGTTTTTTTTGTTGGTTATAACGATGTTTTTGATAGTTCATCAGTCGCGCTACCATCGGTGAGGAATCTGCGTTTACAACTACAATATCAATTTCTTTTTGTTCTGATAATTTTAAAGCTTCCTTTTGATCAAAAACACCTAATTGTTCGCCTTTTTCATCAATAATGAGATATTTTCCTTGTGGTATATTTTCATTATATAGATCATAATTAGAACTTTTTTTAAATTTGTTGATTTTAATATTTAAAACCTCCTTTTGGTTTTGGGGTTATTTTGTAAAAATAAAATGAAATGACATAACATGAAAAAAAGAAACAAGGCAAAAAGAGAAAATAAAATAAAATAAAAAAAGAGAAATATCCAAAGGAACATTTCTCTTCTCTAAAATAACTAACACTAAATGTTTATTGCATTTTTTGCAAAAAATAAATGTTTATGTGCCATTTGCCTAAAAACTAATTGTTAATCAGGCGAGAGAAAAACTCTTCTTTTCACGTTAATATCATAAGATTATTACAAAATATTTGATAATTTTTTATAATTGTATTTTGAATATTATAAAATAAAGCAATAACAATACCGCTCTAATTATATAATAAAAAGTGTGGTTTGTCAATGGTTTTAGTGATTTTTTGGAAATTTTTATAGGTTTGGTGTAAATAGAAAAATAGCAAAATAAAAGTGAGTTAGAAAATAAAAAAATACAAATGATGCTAACATTTTTTTAAATAAAATAAATATTAATTTATCTAAAATTTAGAATCAGTAAATATACGTATCGCAAATAAAACCATATTAAAAATAATAAACAAAGAACTAATAATAATCCATTCATATTTCTTAGCTGTTTTGGTTTGTATATAATAATCGAATTTTTCTAAAATTGAAACCCATATTACTATAGCGATGATTAAAATTAAAATAGCCATAATTGAGTTTATTATTAAATAAAACCATGAATTTTTATTTATTCCTAAAAATAAAAATGTTAAAAAAAATTATAAAAAGAAAATAGCAAAAAAAAATAGTTTGATATTTGCAAAGTTGAATTTGGTTTTTTCTTTTTGTGGTTTAATTGCTAATTTGGGTCTTGCATTATTAATATATAGATAAGTGGAACTCCCCACAAGCAAAAATGCTGATGAAAAAGAAATGAAAATAACCAAGATAATAATTTTTGCCATAATATAAAAACTATATTTTTCCAATGCCTCCAAAAAATTAGTGAAACTGCATAAAATAAAACCTGTGCATATAGACATCAGATAAGCGCTTATAGGAAAAAAAGATTAATACCAAATAAGCTATTAAAGAAAAAAACTATAATAATAGAAGGTAGAATGCTTGTTATTAATAAAAAAACTTGTTAAATTTTTTTAAAAATGTGCGGCAAAATTAATAATTTTTTCTTGAGAATTTAAATTAATATAAGAAACTATAAAACTTAAAAAAAATAAGAAAAAATAATATAAATTTAGCACAAACACTAAGATAATTAACTATATTTTGGGTTTTGTAATCTAAAAAAACCTTTTTTTCTTTTAAGTTTTGCATATTATATTTTAAATCTTTGATGCCAAAATAATTATAACCCTCCAAAAATACCATAGTTTTTTTAATTTCTTAGAAGGAGGAAATAATAAAAAATTTTAAAAATTTCATAAAACAAACCAAACTCAAAATTATCACCAAAATATTTAAAATACTTTTTTCTTTAAAAAATTTATAATAAAATATTATTTAAATTTTTTGTTTTTTTGTTACAAAAATCCTAAACTATATAAATAGTTTAGGATTTAAAATTTTGCGTTATGAAAATTTATTTGTTTTGTTTTATTGTTTTTTACAATTAAGAGATTATTTTTTTTGCAAAACTTTGTCTTTTAATAAAGAAACAAACTCATCAACTTTAATTGTGGTTTGTAAATGAGAGCCATATTTTCTAAAAGTAATTAAATTGTTAATCATTTCGTGGTCGCCAATTACAACTTGATAAGGAATTTTTAATTTTTGTGCTTCTCTAATTTTATAGCCCAAAGTGTTATCTTTGGAATTAATTTCTACTCTGAAATTTTGTAATTGTAATGTTTCTTTAATTTTTTGACTAAATTCGAAATGTAGAGGAGCAGACACAGGAATTAAAAGCACTTGTACAGGAGCAAGCCATAAAGGAAAAACACCCTTAGTTTCTTCTACTAAATGAGCTAAAAATCTTTCCATAGTAGAAACAACTGCGCGGTGAATTACAACAGGACGATGGTGTTTGTTGTCTTCTCCAATAAAAGTAAGATCAAATTTTTGAGGAAGTAAAAAATCAAGTTGTACTGTTGATAGTGTTTCTTCGTTGCCTAGGGCATTAAACACTTGCACATCTAATTTAGGACCATAAAAGGCAGCTTCTCCGATTGCTTCTTTAAAGGGTAAGCCCAATTCTTTAATAGTTTCTTTGAGGGTTTTTTCAGCGTTATACCACATTTGGTCGTCATTAAAATATTTTTCTGTGTTGTTAGGGTTGCGATAACTTAGACGCAACTCATAATTTTTAATATTAAAATCACAATAAACTTCTAAAATTAAATTAATAATTTTTTTATCTCTTCTTTGATTTGGTCAGGACGGGCAAAAATATGAGCATCATTAAGAGTCATTTCTCTTACTCTTTGTAACCCAGAAACAGCTCCTGATTTTTCAAACCGATGCATCATTCCTAATTCAGCGATACGCAAAGGCAATTCCTTATAACTATGAGGATTTTTTTTATAAATCATCATGTGATGGGGGCAATTCATTGGTCTTAAAACTAGTTTTTCGCCATTTTCCAAAGACATAATGGGGAACATATTAGAAGCGTAATGGTCCAAATGTCCCGAAATACGGTAAAGTTCGGTATTTGCCATAATGGGTGTGTAGACATGATGATAATCATAGCTTAATTCTTTGTCAACGATATATCTTTCAACGATACGCCTTACAGTAGCTCCTTTAGGAAGCCAAAAGGGAAGTCCCAAACCAACTTCTTTATTAAACATGAATAAATCCAGTTCTTTGTTAATTTTTTTGTGGTCACGTTCTTTTCTCTCTTCCAAAAGTTGCAAGTAGTCAGCAAGCGCTTGTTTTTTGAAAAAAGAAGTGCCATAAATGCGGGTCAAAGTTTTGTTTTTGGCATCTCCTTGAAAATAAGCTCCTGATATTTTTAAAATTTTAAAATGTTTAATAAGATTTGTTTTGATCACATGAACACCACGACAAAGATCAAAAAATTCTCCTTGACGATAAATACTGATAGTTTGGTCGCGAAATTTTTCCAGCAAAACTTGTTTATAAGGGTTGTAAGCAAATAATTTTTTGGCTTTTTCGAAAGAAATTTCTTCTCTTGTAATTTTGTGGTTTTCCAAAGAAATTTGATGCATTACTTTTTCAATAGTAAGAAAATCTTTTTCCGAAATGGTGTGTTTTTGAAAATCAATATCATAATAAAATCCTTCTTTAATGGCAGGTCCTACTGTAAAAAGGGCATCTGGATAAAGTCTTGCAACGGCTTGCGCCATAAGGTGAGCAGTGCTATGGTTAAGAACTTCCAAAGATTTAGGATCAGATTCTGTTAAAATTTCTAAATTGCCATTTTTTTTCAAAGGAAAATCAAGTTCGATTGGTTGGTTGTTAAAAAGGGCTGCAACTGGTTTTTTGAAATGTTCAGATAAATGTTCTTTCCAAATTGCCAAAGGAGTTGTGCCTGAAATAAATTCTTGTATTTGATTGTCAAAAAAGCTTATTTTAATCATAAAAACCCTTTCTTTTGTAGTTTTTAGTTTTTTGATCTTTTAAGAAGTTGGTGAAAAAAAGATGAATAAAGATAATGAGGAAAATAGTAAAGTATAAAAAATTTTATTTAAATAATAATGTGTAATTTGCACTAAAATTAAATAAAATATAACAAAACTATAACACAAATCACAAGAAAAGGGGGGGATTTTAGTAATTGGTTTGTTGGTTTTTATTATTTTAAAAATAAATTTTTAAGTTGTTTTGAAAAAGGGTGCAATTTCTTTTTTTATTGTAGAAACAAAAGGCAAAATTTCTTTTTCGGATGGCAAAAACATACTACAAGCTCTTAGGTGACCTTTACAACCATATTTTTGAACAATATGATAAATTTGCGGTCCGTTAGAACAAATACGCACTTGAATTTTAGAATCATGATGTTCAAAAAAAAGAGCATAAAAGGGAAAATTTTTAATATTAGATAAAATATTAATCGACAAAAAAACCTCTTCTAAATTAATGTTGAATTGTTCAATAATTTGTTGATTCACATAAACATAGGCAAAACCGTCACAAGCAACAATATTTTGACATATATATCCTTGATATTTTAAAAAATTAAGTGTTACTTTATTAATATTTTGTTCCACCAAAGCAACATCAATACCATAGTTAAGCAATTCTGAGGCAATTCTTAAAGTTTGGGAGCTTACTCTATGATACCTAAAATTACCAGTATCTGTAATTAAACCCACATAAATAGCCAAAGCACCTTTAAAAGTTAGGTTTAAGTTGAGTTTTTCTTTTAACAAGTAAACCATCTCAGAACACGAACCAAAAGAATCATCAACCCACTGATAATTACCGTAATTTTCAATTAAAATATGATGATCAATTCGAATAACAACTTTTCCAAGTTTAAATCTTTGGTCGCTGATGGATTGAGTATTGCCGCAGTCAACTACAATTACTAAAGAATTTTGGTAAGTTTCATCAGTTATTACATCCATTTGACCCAAAAAGGTTAAATGATCTTTGGTTTGCCCAACCACATAAACATTTTTATGAGGAAAGGTATTTTGAATCATATTTTTCAAACCTAGTTGAGAACCATAACAATCACCATCAGGATTTTTATGTCCATGAATAACGATAGTATCAAAGGCTTTAATTTGGGTTTCAATAAATTTCATATTTGTTCCTTTCTTTGTAATTTGTTAAAATATTAGTTTAATTAAAATGATGTTAGTTATTTTTATTTTATTTTCCTAAACAAAATTTAGAAAACAATTCTTTAATTAAACTATTTTCTTGATTTTCACCTATAATTTGTCCTAATGCTTGATAGGCTTTAGTAAGATCAATAGAATAAATATCTATTGGCATTGATTGCAAAAGGGCTTGTTGCAAATCTTGAAAAGATCGAAGAGCAATTTGGATTTGATTAATGTGTCTTGCATTAGAAAAATAATTAAAATCTTTGGGCTTAATATCATTTAATTGGAATTTTTTTAAAATTGTTTGTTGTAACTCAAAAAACCCTGTTTTATCCAAGCTTGAAACTGAAATAATTTCTTGTGGAGTTAATTGGGAAGAGTAATCACAAAGGGAAGAAATTAATTTATCACTTTTCAAATCCACTTTGTTTCCTATAATAATACGAGGATAATTTTGGGTTAATTGCAAAAGTTGGATATCTTCTTCTTGCAAATAATTGCTTTGGTCTAAAACTAATAAAATTAATTCTGCTTGTAAAAGCATTTTTTCTGTTCTTAAAATTCCTATTTTTTCAATGGGATCATCAGTTTTACGAATTCCTGCAGTATCAATTAAATGAAGAGTAAAACCTCGACAATTAAAATAAGCTTCAACAAAATCTCTGGTAGTGCCTGAAATATCAGAAACAATAGCTTTATTTTCATTTAAAAAAGCATTAAGAAGACTTGATTTACCAACATTAGGACGTCCAATAATTAAAGTTTTTATTCCTTCTTTAAGATATCTATTTTTATGGGAGTGGCTCAAAATATTTTCTAATTGTTTGATTAAACTTTGGACTTCCAAAGCAATTTTTTGTTGGGTGATTTGAGGAATATCATCATATTCAGGATAATCAATATTAACTTCAATTTGAGCAATTAAATTAAGAATTTGGTCGCGCAATGAAGTCACTAATTGAGAAGTATATTTTTGCAAACCAGAATTAGCAATTTTAATGGCATTTTCATTAGTGGCATGAATTAGGTCCATAATAGATTCAGCTTGAATTAGGTCCATTTTCCCATTAAGATAGGCTCTTTGACTGAATTCACCTGGAAAAGCCAATCTAATATCTAATGACAAAATTCTTTCTAAAACCATTTGAGTAATTAAAATACCGCCATGAGCATTAATTTCTACGACATTTTCTCCAGTAAAAGAATTAGGAGTTTTAAAAACAGAAATCAAAACTTCATCTAAAATAGTTTGGTCTTTATTAAGGATAAAACCGTGAGTAATGGTATGTGTTTTGGCTTTGATAAGGTTTTTGCCTTTAAAAATTTTATTTATTTCTGTAATAGAATTGTTGCCAGAAACCCTAATTACACTAACTCCTCCTGTTCCTAAAGGAGTTGAAATAGCAGCAATAGTATCAAAAAACATTTATTGGGTCTCCTTTCTTTATTGTTTTTGTAATCTTTTCATTTATTGAATGTTGTTTTAAATTGATATTTATAATTTATAATATGAAAAAAATACAATCGAAAGGAAAAGGGGAAAAAATTATCAAAATAAAAAAGTTTTGTTTGGTTAATTTTATTGTTAATTAGTTTTGGTTTTGGGATTTGGTTTCAAAAGCTTTAATTGAATCTTTTATTTTAGCTATGAAAAGATTCATTTCTTGATTGTTTTTTAAAGTAGCACCACAAGCTCTGAGATGACCTCCGCCTTTAAATTGTCTAGCAATGGAATTAATTTCAGGACCACGAGAACGAATACGAGCTCTAATTGTTAAATCTGGTTGTTCTAAGAAAAAAGCCCAAATTGGATGATTTTCTAAATTACCCAAAATATTAACTAAACTTGCGGCAACGTCAATATGTAAGTTAAATTTTTTCAATGTTTCTTGAGAAATAAAAACGTAAACAAAGCCTTGGGAAGTAACTACATTTTGATAAATATAGGCTTTATATTGAAACAAAGCAAGAGTTTCTTTATTGAGGTGAAAAAATATTTGTGATACATAAAGATCAAAAGCAAGTAAGGAAGAAGCAGCTTTGAGGGTTTTTTGGTCAACTCTATCAAAACAAAAATTACCAGTATCAGTTACCATACCTACATAAATAGCCAAAGCACCTTTAGAAGTTAATTTCATATTGCATTTTTCTTTAAATTCAAAAATCATTTGAGAACAAGAAGAATAATTAGCATCTACCCATTGATAATTACAGTAATTATCTATTAATAAATGATGATCAATTCTAATTGTATCTTTGGCTAATTTAAATCTTTGGTCACTAATTTTGTTTTCTTGACCACAATCAACGACAATAGCAAGAGCGTTTTGGTACAAAGAATCACAAACTTCATCCATCACACCTACAAAAGATAAAGAAGGATTTTGTTGTCCTACTACATAAACTTTTTTTTGAGGAAAAGTTGCTGTAATTGCATCTTTTAAACCTAGTTGAGCTCCGTAACAATCACCATCTGGGTTGGTGTGTCCGTGAATAATAATTGTTTCAAAAGCTTTAATTTTATTGTAAATAATTTTCATAATGTTCCTTTAATTTGTTAATTTTAATAAATTTTTATGAGTCTGCTTTTTGTTGAGCTTCGTTAAATAATTTATCGATGTTTTTGTCTAAGTCTTTATCTAAAAAACAATCTATTACTAATTTTTCTACAACTATACGTGAAATCTGGGATTTTCTAAAAGTGGGAGAAAAAAAATAAATGGGGTTGCCTTTTTTAGATGAATCTTTGTCTTTTTCTCTTTCTTCTTTCATAAATTCAAAAATATCTTTATTTAGTTCTGAATTTTTAGAATCTTTATTTTTGGAAGAATTTTCAAAATTTATTTTTTCTGGTTTAACGCTTTTTTCATAACAAGGATGAGTAGGAAATTGGCTAATTTTTTTGATTAATTTTTCATTTGTTTTTTTTGAAGTTAAATATTTTAAAAACAACCAAGAAGCAAGCACTTCATCTTTATCTTTTTTATAAAATAAATTAATATTGGATCCTTGTTGTAAAACTTTTCTTTTACCTGAATCAAGACCTTGTTTTCCTTTTTTCCAATAAGGAACTGAAGTTACTCCTACTTTAAATGGAGCTTTAGAAATATATTCAAATCCATTAGAAGAAGAAATATCCATTAAAATTTTTTGATTCATAAATAAATGAGTAGTATAGCTTTCACCAGATAATTTACGAGTAATTAAATATTTTTTATCATAAAATTTTTTAAAATCTTTAATCATTGTTTTAGCATCTGGATTATTAAAGCGCACTCCTACTTCATGACTTGATGAATCTTTTTTAGTTGGTGAAGTTGTATATTCAATTCCTCTTTGTTCGGAAGATACAATAAATAAATTAGATTCAGAATCATAAGAAATAGGGATTTTTTCAGGGTCAACTTGTTTAATTACTTTGCATAAATTTTCCATTTTTTCCCATGTAATACCATCTTTAAGTTTGCCTTCAAAATTAGATTCATAATTTTCAAAATAAGATTTAAAATCAGAATCGATTTCATTTTTTTGTTCTTTTTTAATTGTTTCTTTTAAATGTTTAAAATAATCTTGATTATAATACATCAATTCAATAGATTTAGAAAATGGCAAGGAATACCATTTCCCTGGTTCTTTTTCATCACCTAAAGGCAATTGAGCCTCATCTTCAAAATTGGGATAAAAATATGTTTTTTTTCTGTTGGAGGATTTGTTTCTGGGCAAGGTTCTAATTTAATTTTTGAATTGGTGTGTTCTTTAAATCCATCAAGGGGAACTAATTTACCTGATTCATAATAATTTACTAAATGATCAGCATAAGAAACAATTAAATGAGGTTCGTTGTTGGCTGGAAGAGCTACATTAATGTTTTTAACAATCCCACTCCAACTAGGTTTATATTCTGTTTTTACTTTGATATTAGGATAATCTTTTCTAAAATTTTCAATAATTTCTTCTAAAACAGTTTTCGGTTTTTCTTTTCTTTTTCAGGATCTAAACGATGCCAAAAAACAATTTCGATCGGTTTTGCTAGGAATTTTTTCCATGCTTCACTATCTTTATCTTTATATTTAGTAAGCATTTCTTTTAATTCTTGTTCATGATTATTTCTTAAAGCATTAGAATCAATTTTAGGAAATAATACAATAGATGCTAAAATGACAAATAAGAAAGTAAAAAAATGAATGATTTTTAATTTATCCTTTGATACCACTGTTTAATTTTCCTTCTAAAACATATCTTTTACAAAAAACGAACAACAAAACTAAAGGTAATGTCATCAAAACAGTAGCTGCCATTTGTTGATTGACTAAATGTTGGTTTTTTTCAGAGTCAAAAATATTTCTAATCATATTAGTAAGCAATTTTCCACCTACAAGTTCAGGCCATAAGTAAGCATTCCAAGCAGCAACTGCTCTAAAAATAATGATATTAATGATATTATCTCTTAAAAGTGGAGTTAAAATTTTGTATAAAAAAATCCAATCACTACTACCATCAACTTTGGCAGATAAATAGAGTTCTTTGGGAATTTTTTTGATATTTTGCATTAATAAAAAAATATGAAATACATTGATTAGAAAGGGAAGTATCATTGCTAAATAAATGCCACCAAAAACGCGCGTACCTTGACCAGAATCAACAAAACCTAGGCGCGCAACTGTTTGATAGTTAGTTAAAAACATACTTTCAGTAGTTATCATAGTTGTGATTAAAAAGACTCCTAATATAATTTTTTTAGTTTTAAATTCTAAAATACTAAGAGCAAAAGCAGTTATAACAGAGACAAAAATACCTAAAACAGTAGAGAAAAAAACAACAACAAGGGTTTTTAAAAAAGTTGAAAACAAACTATAACGGGTAAATAAAAAAGAAAAGTTGTTCCACGTCAAATCTTTAGGAAAAAAACTAGGATAAGCAGGATTGTCTTGTAGAGCTAAATTTAGCATCCAATAAAAAGGAATAGCCAAAAAAAGAGCAAAAAGAGATAAAAAAAAGTATTTGATAAAAGTGGCACAAACTTTGGGTAAATGTTTTTTAAGTTTAGCAAAAATGAGTTTTTTTTGTTATTTGACATAATTATCAAGGTTCGTTCCTTATTTATTATTTATTTAATTTCTTTTCAAAAAAGAAAAAATTAATGGCAGTAAAAAGAATAGAAATTAAAAGCAAAATAACAGTGGCTGCAGCGCCTCTGGAATAAGAATCCATTAAAGTTCCTTCTAATTGTTGATAAATATAGCCTACCACAGTATTTACCTTAGTAGTATCGGAACTACCAAAAACTCCAATAACAGATTCATATTCTTTAAAAACTTGAATTATTGTAATAATAAGTTGATAAAAAATAGTAGGAGTAAGTAGGGGGAGAGTAATTTTTCTAAAAATAGTTATTTTGGTAGCGCCGTCAATTCTAGCAGCATCGTAATAATCTTTACTAATGTTTTTTAATCCCGCACTAAAAATTAAAATTTGGAAAGGAAGGGATTTCCACACTACATAAAAAATTAAAACAAACATTTTATGTGAATAAGGAGCTACAATGTTAATCCAATCTTTTTGGATCCCAAAAAAAGAATTAAAAAAACCTTCAGGACGCACTTGGATGCCAAAACTATTGTGATAAAAAATAACTGCAAAAACCATTCCCATAATAACAGGATTTGTTAAATAAGGAAGGAAAAAAATGGTTTGAAAAATATTTTTTAAAAAATGATTATAAACACTTTTAAGTGCTAAGGCAATCATTAAAGATAAAAAAATAGAAATAGGAACAGCAGTAAAAACAAGTAAAAAAGTGTTAAAAAGAGTGGTTCTAAAATCAGGATCACAAAAAGTAGTAGTGTAATTGGAAAAATTAAATGAATAAGAAAATGTATCTGCAAATTTA
The DNA here is from genome assembly GCF_002554195.1 of New Jersey aster yellows phytoplasma. NCBI lineage: Bacteria > Bacillati > Mycoplasmatota > Mollicutes > Acholeplasmatales > Acholeplasmataceae > Candidatus Phytoplasma > New Jersey aster yellows phytoplasma. The sequence continues at coordinate 27,630 of NZ_MAPF01000070.1, forward strand.
TTATATCTACTATCCAAAGAAATAAAAAGCGTTTTTACCAAAGGATAAAAATTAAATAAAACCATAAGAATTAAGGCAGGTGCCAAATAATACCAATGATTGTGTTTGGAATATTTAGTGGAATTGTGATGGAAAAGTTTTTTTAGCAATGACATTTAAAAAATCCTATTTTCGGTTTTTTTATCAAAAAGAAAACACTTATTTTCTTTAATTTGAAATCTAATTTTTTTCTTGGCAACAAATCCTTGGGGAAAAATAATATCTTTACTTTTTTCATCAAAGACAAGGCGGAAAGTGTTTTTAACAGCTTGAGGATGTCTTGCTAACATCATTAAATTTCTGCCTACATTTTCTAAAAAGAGAGGTTCGATTTCAAAATTACCGTTTGTATCAAACCAATAACTTTCAGGACGAATGGCTACATAGATTTCTTGTTTTAGATTTTTTAAAGTTTTGTTAGAAGAAAAATCAAAAAGAAGTGAATCTCCAATAGTTACTTTTCCAAAAGTAATTTTTCCTTCAAAAATAGATATGAGCGGATTACCTAAAAATTTGGCAACAAACAAATTGTTAGGATTAGCATAAACTTCTTGAGGAGCACCTTTTTGTTGGATTTGTCCTTTATTCATTAAACAAATTTCATCACTAATAGACATTGCTTCTTCTTGGTCGTGTGTGACAAAAATAGCAGTGATTCCGGTTTTTCGTTGGATTCTTCTAATTTCTTCTCTAGTTTTGAGGCGTAAACCTGCATCTAAGTTGGATAAGGGCTCGTCCAAAAGCAAAACTTGAGGTTCTTTTACCAAAGCTCTGGCAATTGCAACGCGTTGTTGTTGTCCGCCTGAAAGTTGCTGAGGTTTTTTATCTAAATGATCAGCAATTCCCACTAACTTGGCAATTTCTTCTACTTTTGGCACAATAATGTCGCGTGAAAATTTTAAATTTTCCAGCGGAAAGGAAATATTTTGTCTAACTGTCATATGAGGATATAGGGCGTAATTTTGGAAAACTAAACCAATACTTCTTTTTTCAATAGGTAAGTTAGTGACATCTTTGTTGCTAAAAAATATTTTTCCAGACGAAATAGGATGAAGTCCTGCAATCATGTAAAGAGTAGTTGATTTGCCACAACCCGAAGGACCTAAAAGACTCACTAATTTTCCTTTAGGAATATTGATGTCAATTTTTTTTACAGCATAAGTTTCTTTTTTAGTTTTTTTTCAATGAAAATTTTAGAAACTTGTTCTAATTTTATACCCATTTTTTGCATTCCTTATTTTTAGCTTTTTGGCTTTTAATTTTGTGATTTTGGTTTTTATTTTGGTTTGGTTTTATTATTTTTAACGTTTTTTATTTTTTGTTTTTTAAATAAGCAAAAGCGAAAACCCCAACAAAAAATAAAAAATGTTTTTAGAAACATTTTTTTATTAAAAAATATTTAAGAAAAAGATTAAAAAAGTTTTAAATTTTTTGGAAATTAATAAATAAAAAATGATACTGATAATTAAAAAACCAAATTATGATAAGTTCTTGGAAAAGCAATTACATCACGAATATTGTCTAATCCTGTTAAAAAAATTAGAAGTCTTTCAAATCCTAAGCCAAAACCTGAATGAATGCATCCACCAAAACGGCGCAAATCTAAATACCATTCCAAATCTTTTTGAGAAATTTTCATTTGGTTCATTTTTTCAATTAAAACTGATAAATTTTCTTCTCTTTGTGATCCACCAATTAATTCTCCTACACGTGGAAACAAAAGATCCATTGCGGCTACTGTTTTTTGATCGGGATTATTTTTCATGTAAAAAGCTTTAATTTCTTTGGGCCAATCAACAATAAAAACAGGTTTTTTAAAGTGTTTTTCGGTTAAGTATTTTTCATGTTCGGTTGCCAAATCAACTCCATAAAAAAGGGGATTTTCAAATTTGGTGTTACTTTTTTGCAAAATTTCTAAAGCTTGTTCGTATTTTACTGTCAAAAATTCTTTTTCCTCAGCGATGTTTTGTAATTCTTCAATTAAACCGTTTTTTTCTGTCTTGTCCAAAAATTCTATATCTTGATAATTTTGTTCTAAACATTTAGAAATAACGAATTGTAACATTTCTTGGGCGACTTTTAAATTTTGAGATAAATCGCAAAAAGCCATTTCAGGTTCTAACATCCAAAATTCAGCGGCATGTCTTGTAGTATTTGATTTTTCAGATCTAAAAGTAGGACCAAAAGTGTAGACTTTATTCAAACCCAAAGCCATCGCTTCTGCTTCTAGTTGACCTGTTACTGTTAAAAAAACTTTTTTGCCAAAAAATCTTTTTTATAATCAATTCCTTTTTTACTGGTATTTTCGTTGACAGGTTTGAAAGCATTTGGAATGTTTTTTGTTTGTGGCAAAACTTCTAAATTAAGGGTTGTAATTTGAAATAATTCACCCACGCCTTCTCCATCATTAGGAGTGATAATGGGAGTGTTGATATGAAAAAAGCCTTTTTTTTGAAAAAAACTGTGAAGGGCAAAAAAAGCTGTATTTCTAATGCGAAAAACTGCTCCAAAAAGTTTAGTTCGCACTCTTAGATGAGATATTTGTCTCAAAAAAACCTTTGAATGTTTTTTGGGTTGAAGTGGATAAGAAAAATCACTTGTGCCTAAAAGAGAAATATTTTGGGCACTAATTTCAAAAGGAGTTTTGAGATTATTGGTTGCTTTTAGAATACCTTCTACTTGCAAAGAAGCCCCAATTTGCAAAATTTCTTTTAATTTTTCTAAATTAATGTTATTTGAAGATTTGTTGTTGTTGTTGAATTTTTGATTTTCTTGAAATTCGTTAATGTCGGCAGTTTCGATGTTTTTGATTTCTTTACAAACAATTTGTAAATTTTCCAAAAAAGTACCGTCATTTAAATCGATAAAAATTAATTTTTTTTGATAACGACAATTTCTAACCCAACCATTTAATAATATTTTTTTTTGATAAAATAACTCTGGTTTTTGAAAAATATCTTTGATAGAAATTTTCATTGTAATTTACTAATCCTTTGTTTTTATTTAATGTTGTAATATTTTGTTGTAAATAAAAAAAGCGAAATGAAAAGAATACAAATAAAAAGAAAAAATGATGGTAAAATGTTTAAAATTGTAAAGAAAAAGGAGAGGAAAAAGAGTAGGTAGAATTAGTAATATGAAAATATTTTTGTTTATTTTTAATAAAATAATGATATACAATAAAAACTTGAAATTTTAAGAAATTAATACATCTTAA
>NZ_MAPF01000071.1:0-578 GCF_002554195.1 New Jersey aster yellows phytoplasma
TCAGGTTTCATGAGTATATTTTTATTATTTTTTTGCCTTTGTAAATCATCATAAGGAGCTGTCAAAGTAATTAAAAAGATTATTTTTTTTAGAATCTTTTAAAAATTATATAAAAAGTTTTATCCTTGCATTTTTGTGAAGAATCTCGATAATGCCTTTAAAAATTTTTTGTATTTTTGGTTTTAATTTTCTTTGCAATTTTAAATTTTCTTTTTAAATTTGTTTTTTTTTAAAAGAATAAATCCAATTTCAAATCATCATCACTTAATGACAAATACCTTTCTTCTTTTTTTTCTTTTTAAATGTTTTTTATAACATTTAATTCGTTCCAAAGGTTCAAACATAGAATAATTAAACCCTTTTTAAACGAGTCTCATAGCCATTATCTTTTTTTTGTACTTTATAAATATTTTTAGAAATTTCCTTAAATAAAACACATAATTTTAAATAACATTTCTTATAATAAGATTCAGTAATTTGATTAAATTTATGTTGTTTTTCTAATTGGTTAACTTTTTCATTATAAATTTTAATAGTAGTAGATAATTCATCATAAATTTCTATATCTTTTGAATTAG
>NZ_MAPF01000072.1:0-985 GCF_002554195.1 New Jersey aster yellows phytoplasma
TTTTTCTTTTAAAGTAAATTTTGTTTCTGTAAGCGAATGTTTTTTCTTCTAATTGATTTGTTGTTTTGATTTTATTATCAATTTCTAAAATTTCTTCTTCAGATTTTTTTAAGAATTTTTTTAAGAATAAATCAATTTGTAATTCTTTTTTTTGTTGAGTTTTCAATTTGACAATTTCTTCTATTACTTTTTTTCTTGTGGAGACAAACTAGGCTCTTTCAATTCTTCATTTTTAATAGTTATTTCTTCATTTAATTGTTTAATTTTGTTATTATAATCATCAAAACAATCATCATTATTGGTTTGAAATATAGTGTTTTTGTTGACAATAATTTCATAAACAGGGTGTGTGAAATAATTAAAAAAATAATAACCAATTCCTCCTGTAGTTGCAATTATCATTGTTAAAAGTAAAAAGAGATTGAAAAAATATCTTTTATTAATAATATTTAATAATATTTTTTGGGTTTTTTTAATTTTCATTTGAATTAATTTTCCTTTCTTTTTTAATTATTTTCTTGATTTATTAAGGTTTCTAATGGGGTATTTTCCTTATATTCTTGTTGGTTTGAAAATTTTTCATCGATATCCTTTTTTAAATCTTTTATATTTTTTTGATTGTTTGAATTTGGGGTTTCATTTTCTTTTGTTTTCTTTTAATTGGGTAAATATCGTTGGGATTGAATAGTTGAAGAAAACTGAAAAAGAGATATTTAAATACAAAACATAAACCAGTAACAAATAATGCCCCCGATACAAAACCAATAGTAAAATTTGAATCAGTCATTTTGATTTTCCTTTCCGATTGGTGTGTTGTTTTTTTGAGATTTTAACAATCTTTTTCTTTCTTTTTTAGATTGCCAAATGGCTACTTTATGTTTTTGTTGTTCTAATTTAGATAATAATTTTTCTTGCGCAGTTTTTATTTGGTCTAATTTTTCAAGTAATAAATGTTCTTGGTGTTCTTGTTTGGTTGATTTAATTT
>NZ_MAPF01000073.1:0-849 GCF_002554195.1 New Jersey aster yellows phytoplasma
TCATATTAAGTCTCCGTTTTTTTAGTTTAATTGAAGTTTTTTGACTTGGTCTTTTATTGGTTTTGACATTTTAAAACTAACAACCGTTTTGCAGGTATTTTAAGTTTTTACCAGTTCTTTTGCCTGTTCTTTTGCCTGTTTGTTTATTGATGATGAATTTAGTTTCTGGTGTTGTGTGGGCTTTTCTAGTTTTTAAGATGAATTTGCCAATTTTAGAGGATAAAACCACTTCTTCGTTTGATGTAATTGCTTTAATTAGAGCATTCTCAAAAGAGTTGTAAAACTCTTCGGTTTGGGTTATTGAGGTTTTATTTACCTCAGCTATTGATTTAATTAATTCTTTTTTATTCATATTTTTTTCTCCTTTTTGTTTATAAAAAAAAGTCCCTTTAGGGACTTAATGTTGTGAATATTATTTGGATTTGTTATCTAAAAAGATGACGTTTTGGATAATTACTTTAGTGGTGATTCGTGTTTGGCCTTCATTGGTGGTATATTTTTGGATTGATAATGCGCCTTCTGCATATATTTTTGAACCTTTATTTAAATATGTACTCATGTTTTCAGCTTGATTACGAAACACTACACAAGGGATGTATTGCACTTTATCCTTGTTGTTAATTGCTAAATTGAAATCTATTTTTGGGATTTGTTCGTTGTTGCTATTGATAAATTGTTTTTCTAGGTTATGGGAGATATTACCGATTAATTGGACTTTATTTAACATTTTATTTCTCCTTATTTTTATAATTTGGGTTTAGTTTTTTGATGGCGTCTTTTTTAAGTTTTCTATTTGTTTTAAAGTTAAATTTAGTTTTTGGGCGATTGCATGATTGGATAGGGGTTGTT
>NZ_MAPF01000074.1:0-602 GCF_002554195.1 New Jersey aster yellows phytoplasma
AATTCAGTTTTTACTTAGTTTAGTTTTAGTTTTTTATATATTCATGTTTTACTGTTTAGCCATAATTGATGCGGATTAAGGATTTTATCCCAATTAGGTTGTTTGTATTGTTCTTCTTTAAAACTGATATTGTTTGGTTTGGTGTTTTTTGGGGAATTGAAGGTGAATGGCTTTTTCTTATTAGTTCATTGATTGCAAAATTTTATTTTTGGAGTTGCATAAGTAACAAAGTCATAACCTAAATCTTGGTAATTATTTAGAGCTTTGATTAATCCTAAAATCCCTTCTTGATATAAATCCTCCTTAGTTAAAACTTTAGGGTAATATTTAAAATGATAAGCTAGTTTTTTTACTAAGGGCAAATGTAAATCGATTAATTGATTACGAATTTCTAAATTCTTTTTATTTTTTAAAAAATCTTTAAATAATTTTTGTCTTAACATTCAATTCCTCTCTAAAAACATTTTTTTAGAAAAGATATGAAATTATTTTTCAGTCTTGAAACAAAAAAAGACTAACTTAATAGTTAGCCTTAAAGAATTTTTAAAAAGTAAAAAGTGTCTAAACTTTTGGAACACCTCATCATGCGCTGTTCCGTTTTT
>NZ_MAPF01000075.1:0-607 GCF_002554195.1 New Jersey aster yellows phytoplasma
GTCATGATGATAAAATGATGAGTTTATGATGATAAAATGATGATTTAAATAATTTATTTGTTTTATGATTTTTCTTTTGTTAAATATCTTTTATAATCAGGACGCATTTTTTTAACCCGATAGCCCTGTTTATTTTTGGTTAAAAATAATTTGATGTGTTTTAAATCTTCCGATTGATAATAAATAACATTTAATCCTTTTTTATAATTTGTTTTTATAGGATTGTTATATTTATCTACTTTTTTAGCATCTAATTTATATAATTTTAAAGTTTCTAGTTTGTCTATGGTTATCTTACTTATTAATTCTTTAATATAATCTTTTTGTTCGTTAAGATAATTAATTTGGAAGATAGGGAAATGTGTTTTAAGGGTATTATTTTGGTGTTTTGGGGGTGATATGGGGTTGGTTAGGGTTTGATTATTATTATCGTTTTCGGAAGAGTGATTTTTGATTATTTCTATTCTATACTTTTTCATTTCATCTAAGATTTGAGGGTCTACAAATAGAGTTTGGTTTTTAGGGCGGTAGTTTGTTTGTTGATAGGAATTTTTCTTTTTTAGAATGAGAAACAATTGTAATATTTAATAATTCTCCTTTTAATGTT